>CAZSJF010000042.1:0-12645 GCA_964606705.1 uncultured Bacteroidales bacterium | reverse complement strand
GCACTGGAACGCAGACGGAACTGAACAGTAAATTACAAAGCAGTATAACACAACTCCTGGGAAATATTGAAGAATCTTCCAAACGTATTAAAACCGATATTGAAGCAACAGGTGAATATGTTGAAAGCATCAAAACAGCAACTGGTTCAGCTAATAAATTAACTGAAAAATATGAGCAGACATCAGATGTCCTTTCAAAATCTGCCGAAGCTCTTAATTTCTCTACTGTTGATAGTAAAGACTATACAGGCAAGATACAGGCCATTACTAAAAATATTGCCGCTCTGAATGCTGTTTATGAATTACAACTACAGAGTTCCAGCGAACAAACTGAACTTAATAATAAACTGAAGGCCAATATTACTCAGCTTCTTGCAAATATTGAAGAGTCAGCAAATAATACAGGTAAATACAAGGAAGAAGTTGCTGTTCTTGCCAAGAATATTTCTGCACTCAATAATGTCTATGGAAATATGCTTGCAGCTATGAATGTTAAAAGGGATTAATTGTAATTATTATAGTTGAAGTTTAATTTAAAAAAGATTAAGATATGGGTTCAAAAAACTGTCCAGAAACCCCGCGGCAGAAGATGATTTCAATGATGTATCTGGTGCTTACAGCATTGCTTGCACTTAATGTGTCGAAAGATATATTGGAAGCTTTTGTTACTGTTAATAACGGATTGAATATAACAGTAGAAACTTTTACTAAAAAGAATGATTTGGCATATAATGCTTTTAAAAATCAAAAAGATATTCAGGGGGAAAGAGTTGAAAAATATTGGAAACAAGCACAAGAAGTTCAAAAACTTACAAAGGATTTAATTGATTATATTAAAGGTATAAGAACACAGATAATTGCCTACACGGAATTTGGTATTAAAACAAAAGCAGAAGACCCTGAAAAATGGACTTTTGCGGACACATCTAATTTAAAAGCAATAGCACAAAAAAGCAACTATGATAAACCTATGGAAATATTGATAGGGTTTAAAGAAGGGGGAACCGATGGGGAAGGGGAAAAACTAAGGCAAAAGATTGAAAAGTATAAAGCAGATTTACTTGCCATGATTCCTGAAGGTGAAAGAAAAAAACTTAATTTAGGAATGAATACTGAACCGTATTTTAATAAAGATCATGGGAAAAATATGCCATGGGCGTTTAATAATTTTTACCATACTGTCCTTGCTGCTGATGTTGTTATTCTTAATAAACTTATTGTTGATATTAAAAATATAGAAGCAGATATTGTTGCAAAGCTCTTTTCCCAGATCAGTGCAGAAGACTTTCCTTTTGACATGATTGTTGCCAAAGTTGTACCTAAGAGTAATTATGTATTGCAGGGAACAGATTACGAAGCAGATATTTTTGTTTCAGCGTATGATTCAAAGAATAACCCGACAATAACAATTGATGGTGGAGGAGAAGTGCCTGCTGATAGCGGAATAGGAAAATATAAAGTTTCTGCAGGAGCTGAAGGATTGAAAAAATACAGCGGTACTATTCAGGTTCAAAAGAAATCAGGGGCTACAGTTTCATATCCTTTTAATTCCGAATATATAGTTGCCAAGCCGACAGCAATTGTATCTCCTACTAAAATGAATGTATTTTATATTGGTGTTGATAATGACGTTTCTATATCTGTGCCTGGCATACCTGCAGAAAAAATTTCAGCATCTATGACAGGTGGCAGTTTGACCAAAGTTGATGCCAGGGGAAATTATATTGTAATATGTGATGCCGGTACAACTAAAGCTACTGTTAATGTTACTGCCGATTTTAATGGTACTAAAAAATCAATGGGAAGTGTGGAATTTCGTGTAAAAAAAGTGCCGAACCCGACAGCTCAGATCGCAGGAACTGAAGGAGGCCCTGTCCCTAAAAATGCTTTATTAGGCAGTGCTGTGGTGCCGATAATGAAAGATTTCGATTTTCCGTTATGGTTTAAGGTAACTTCTTTTAAAGTTTCAGCGGTTATTGGCGGAGATGTTATTGATATACCTGTTCAGGGTAATCTGTTGTCAGATAAAGCCAAATCAACAATTCAGAAAATGAACAAAGGTAATAGATTATATATTGAAGAAATTAAAGCTGTTCAGCTTGATAAGAACAAAAAACCTGTTGGAGCAGAACGTAAATTAAATGCTATTCCTCTTACAACACAATAATGTAATTAAATTTTTTAAGTTTAAAGGAGGTAATCTCATGAAAAAAGTAATTGTTTTTATAATATTTTGTAGTGGTCTGCTTGGCGAACAAGTATATTCTCAGGGTAGTGCCAATGTTATGGATGCACCGCCTTTAGACGGAGCTTATAAAAAAGAACGTGATATTGAAAGAAAACCCATACCATATCAGTATGTCCGTGAAGCAGATGTACAGTGGGCATGGAGAATATGGCGTATAATGGACCTGCGTGAAAAAATCAACCATGTATTTTATTATCCCTTACAGAAAGCAAACGGAAGGAAAAGTTTTATGTACACTGTAATAGATGCAATAAAAGAAGGTTCCATTACAGTATATGAGATAGATCTGGTAAATGATGAATTCCTGAAACCTATAACATGGGAAACGCTGGAGAAGGATCTGAACAAGATAGACACTATGGAATTTACAAGGCCTGACCCTCCTTATGATACTTATGATTCGGTTGTGAGGATAGATTTTTCGCCTTCAGATGTGAAACTTATAAGGGTAAAAGAAGACTGGTTCTTTGACAAAAGCCGTTCTGTAATGGATGTTAGGATAATAGGGTTATGTCCAGTATTAGAGCAATATGATAAGGATGGTTCTTATAAAGGGCTTAAACCTTTATTCTGGATATATTTTCCTGAAGCAAGGCCTATATTTGCCAAGAATGAGGTTTTTAACAGGGCTAATGATGCAGAACGAAGAACTTATGATGATATCTTTTTCAAAAGGCTTTTCGGAAGTTATATATATAAGGAACAGAACGAATTTGACAGGAAAATATCACAATATGCCTCAGGAATAAATGCCTTGCTTGAAGCTGAAAGGATAAAAGATAAAATATTTAACTACGAACACGACCTGTGGGAATATTAATTATTTAAATCAAAATATTGAACTCCTTGTCGTTGATAGGGAGTTTTTTGTTTAATGTATATATATTGAGATCAAGGATACTGAACTTGTCGATGTAACGAGATATGCAGGCTCATTAAAGTTAAATTAGTATATAATAGTACCAAAAAATATAAGTGATGATAAAAAAAATAGTATTACTGTCATTTTTATTTTTCTTGATATATAATGTAAATGCACAGTACCGCACGGGCATAGGCGTCAGGGCAGGGATTCCGTATTTCGGACTGACAGCAAAGCAGTTTATTTCTCCCAAAGGTTCATTTGATTTATGGTTTTCAAAGAAAGAAGGGGAGGGAAGGAAAATAGGGACATTATTGTATGAATATAATGCTAAATCCCACAGCCCTAATGTCCGGATTTCAAATTTTGCATTTATCTATGGCATAGGTTTTCATACATCATTTTATAGTGAAAATAATAATTCCACTGAAACAAAGAATAAAGTTGCTTTTGGTGCAGATGTGTTGTTTGGTGTTGAGAAAATATTTGTAGGTGTTCCTTTTACAATAGGTTTTGATGCAAAACCCTATTACGATTTTGTTAATCCCGAGATAAAACCCAATTATATTGATCTGGGTATTACTTTACGTTATATATTCGGAGCAAACTGATACTTTTCCTTCAAAAATATTCCTTTTTATAGCAAAATTTATAATTTTGTTATAATTGTAATTTTACTTTGATGTCCTACAGTTATCTTGATACTTCTATTGAATACCTGAAAGGTGTTGGCCCCAAGCGGGCGGAGATACTGAAGAAAGAACTTCAGGTATACAAATTCGGTGATATGCTGAATATTTTCCCTTTCAGATATGTTGACAGGAGTAAATTTTATAAAGTTAGAGATATAGAAAGCGACAGCTTGTATATTCAGCTTAAGGGTAAGATAGGAAATATGCAGCAGGTAGGGTTTGGGAAAAACATAAGGATGACAGCTTATCTGGAGGATGATTCGGGAAAAATAGAACTGGTGTGGTTTAAAGGGATCAAATGGTTAAAAGACAGGTTTAAACCCGATGTTGAATATATAATTTTCGGCAAACCGAATTATTTCAAAGGAAATTTAAGCATTCCTCATCCTGAAATTGAAGCTGTATCGGAAGAAAAAAAGGAAATTATCTCAAATCTGCAGCCTTTTTATTATTCAACGGAGAAATTAAAATCTAAAGGACTCGACAGTAAAGGTATCAGCAAACTTATTAAAACATTTCTTGCAGGGGCAAAGGGTATGATTCCTGAAACCCTGCCGGAAGAGATTATCCGTAAGGCAGGATTGATCCCCAGAGAAGAAGCCATAATCAACATACACTTTCCGCAGAATCAGAAACTGCTGGAACAGGCTGAGTATCGGCTGAAATTTGAAGAGCTTTTTTTCATACAGTTAAAACTGCTCAAAGAAAAACTTATAAGAACGGAAAAATTCAACGGGCATAAATTTTCCGTGGTGGGGAAGTACTTTAATGATTTTTTTTATAATAATCTGTCTTTCAAACTTACCGAGGCTCAGAAAAAGGTTGTGAAGGAGATACGTGCAGACCTGGGCTCTGGAAAACAGATGAACCGCTTGTTGCAGGGAGATGTAGGCAGCGGAAAAACTTTAGTGGCTTTAATGACAGCTTTGATAGCTCTTGATAACGGTTATCAGGCATGCCTCATGGCTCCCACGGAAATACTGGCAAACCAGCATTATGAAACCATCACACAAATGCTTAAAGGATTGGGAATTAATATTGCCTTATTGACAGGCTCCACCAAAGCAGGCCGGAGAAAAATAATTCATGAGGAGCTTGAAAGCGGGCAGTTGCATATACTGATAGGAACTCACGCCCTGATAGAAGAAAAAGTAAAATATAAGCAGCTCGGTTTGGTTATAATTGATGAGCAGCATAGATTTGGTGTAGCACAGAGGGCAAAGTTATGGGAAAAGAATATTAACCCTCCTCATATTCTGATTATGACAGCAACGCCTATACCGAGGACACTGGCAATGACTTTATACGGGGACCTTGACATTTCAGTGATTGACGAAATGCCTTCAGGAAGAAAGCCGATAAAAACATATCACTTAACGGATTCTTCCCGGCTGAAAGTTTTCGGGTTTATGAAAGAGCAGATAAAAAAAGGACAGCAGATTTATGTTGTTTACCCCCTTATAAAGGAATCGGAAACCTTGGATCTGAAAGACCTTATGGATGGATATGAGAGCATAGTGAGAAATTTCCCTTTGCCTGATTATGCCGTAAGCATTGTTCACGGACAGATGAAATCTGCTGATAAAGATTATGAAATGAACCGTTTTGTTAAGGGCGAAACACAGGTGATGGTTGCTACAACAGTGATAGAGGTGGGTATTGATATTCCGAATGCTTCCGTGATGGTGATAGAGAGTGCGGAAAGGTTTGGCTTATCGCAGCTGCACCAGCTGAGGGGGCGTGTGGGAAGGGGAGTGGAACAATCCTACTGCATATTGATGACAAAAGACAACCTTTCCTCTGATGCAAAAAAAAGAGTAGAAACAATGGTAAGGACAACTGACGGCTTTGAAATAGCTGAAGTTGATTTGAAATTAAGGGGCCCGGGCGACCTGCAGGGGACACAGCAGAGTGGTATCCTCGATTTAAAACTGGCCGACCTGGCAAGGGATGAAAAAATATTATTATATTCACGTAATTTTGCTGCAGAGATACTTAAGAAAGACCCTTTGCTGGAAAAAGAAGAAAACAGGATATTGAATAAATATATAATGAACATTAATAAAAATAATATAAACTGGAGTAAAATATCTTGAATAAGCATAATAAATATTTGACTGAGAATTAGAAAATACAGATAAAATGAAAAAATTACTTATAATTTTTGCCGGCTTTTTATTAATAAGCTTTATAGGCCCGAATGATAAAGGGTTAAGATGGTGGAAAGGCAACATTCACACTCATTCATTGTGGAGCGATGGAACAGATTACCCAGAGGTGGTTGTTGACTGGTATAAAAAGCACGGATACAATTTTCTGGCTCTTTCCGAGCATAATGTAATTGCAGACAAAGACTGCTGGATAAAAGTTGAGGATAAAACCGGCACCAGCGCTTTTGACGATTACCTGAAAACATTCGGAACCACATGGGTTGAACAAAAATATGTTAATGATACATTAACAGTCAGGTTAAAGACAATAAATGAATGTAAAGCCTTGTTTGAACAGAAAGATACCTTCATGATTGTGAGAAGTGAAGAAGTGACTTCCCGTTTTGAGGATAAAAGGGTTCATTTTAACGTTATAAATATTAATAATTTTATTGAAGCACCGGAAGGAAAATTTGTTCAGGAAATTATGAGAAAAATTATTAATGAAGTTACTAGTGATGAGATTAAATACAATAATCACATGCTTGTTAATCTTAACCATCCGAATTTTATATGGAGCATAACTGCAGATGACATCACATATACTGAAGGGTTGAAATTTTTTGAAGTATATAATGGATATCCAAGGCTGAATAAAAATGAAGGGGATTCAACCCATATCAGCACTGATAAAATGTGGGATATTGTATTGACAAACAGACTTCTTAACAAGAGAAGTATTTTGTATGCCATAGCATGTGATGATGCACATAATTGTCATGATATTGCCAATCTGGACAATGCAATTCCGGGAAGAGGCTGGATAGTGATAAGGGCAAAAGACCTTGATGCTGATGAGCTTGTTAGTTCAATGGATAGGGGAGATTTTTATGCATCCACGGGAGTTGAACTTGAGGATATAATTGTTAGTGATAAAAAGATAGAAATAAAAATAAAACCTGAAAAAAATGTAAGTTATAAAACTTTGTTTATCGGAACTCGGATAGTCGGCGGCATAGGTACTATAGATCAACTTCGTGATGTTAGTGGTGTTGTTCTTGCTGAAGTTGAAGGCACAAATCCTTCATATAATTTCAAAGGGAATGAAATTTATGTCAGAGCTAAAATAATATCATCAAAACCGAAAGAAAATACTTCAGACAAGAGTGATTATGAAGTGGCTTGGATTCAGCCTGTAGTTGTTAACAATAAATAAAAAAATCGTAATATTGTAAAAAAATCAGATGAAAATATCTTATAACTGGTTAAAAAAGTATCTGGATATAATTCCGGAGCCAACGGAAGTAAGAGAACTGCTTACCAGTTGCGGGCTGGAAGTTGAAGCACTGGAGAAATTTGAAACTGTAAGAGGCGGGCTGGAAGGAATAGTCATAGGAGAAGTTAAAAGCAAACAAAAACATCCTGATGCAGATAAGTTAAGCCTGACAACAGTTGATACAGGCAGTGATAAATTATTATCAATAGTATGCGGTGCCCCTAATGTAGATGCAGGGCAGAAAGTACTTGTTGCAACAATAGGTGCTACTTTATATCAGGGGGATAAGGAGTTCAAAATAAGTAAGACCAAAATAAGGGGGCAGGTTTCCGAAGGTATGATATGTTCTGAAGATGAGTTGGGACTTGGTACTTCTCATGAAGGCATTATGGTGCTTGATGCGTCAGCGAAGGTCGGAATGCCTGCAAAAGAATATTTCAATATACAGGATGATTACGTCTTTGAAATAGGGCTGACGCCGAACCGTGCTGATGCGGCTTCACATCTCGGCGTTGCGCGGGACTTGTATGCCGTATTGGTATGCAAAGGGAAAAAGGTGAAATTTCAGGAGCCTTCAGTGGAAAGTTTTGCTTCTGACAGGAAAGGAAGCACTGTTCAGGTTGTTGTGGAAGATAATAAAGAGTGTCCGCGTTATTCAGGGCTGTCAGTTTCAAATATAGAAATCAAAGAATCTCCGGAATGGCTTAAAAATATATTAAAAGCTATCGGAATAAGGCCTATAAACAGTATTGTAGATATTACAAACTTCGTGTTATTTGAAACAGGCCAGCCTTTACATGCATTTGATGAAAGTAAAATCAAAGGGAACAAAATAGTTGTAAGGAAGCTTAAGAAAGGCACTAAATTCACAACTCTTGATGAAGTTGAAAGAGAGCTGACGGGCAATGAGCTGATGATATGCAACTCTGAGGAAGGCATGTGTATTGCAGGTGTTTTCGGAGGGCTGGATTCAGGTATCAGTGATAAAACCAGAAATGTATTTCTGGAAAGTGCTTATTTTAATGCCGTTTCCGTAAGGAAAACTTCAAAACATCACGGGCTTAATACAGATTCATCTTTCCGTTTTGAGAGAGGGACAGACCCTGACAAAACCATTTATGCCCTGAAAAGAGCAGCTCTCCTGATCAAGGAAATTGCGGGAGGAGAATGTTGCGAAATCATTGATGTTTACCCGGAAAAAATAGAAAAATGCAAAGTAGAGATTAAATATGACAATATAGACAGGCTTACCGGAAAGCAGATAGAAAAACCGCTCATTAAAAATATTCTTACAAGTCTCGGCATGGAAGTCATTTCTGAAAATAAAGAAGGTATGACTATCTCTGTTCCTCTTTCTAAAGTTGATGTAAGAAGAGAGGCAGATGTTTTAGAAGACATATTGAGAATATACGGATATAACAATATTGAAATCCCTCAGGAAGTAAGAATGTCCCTGCCTCTTATAAATAAACCTGATAAAGAAAATATCCAGAATGCCATTTCAGATTATCTGAGCAGTAACGGGTTTAATGAGATAATGTGCAACTCACTGACAGATTCAGGTTATACAGGGGAGAGCAAAGATATTAAACCGGGAAGAAATGTTAAAATATTAAATCCTTTAAGCAATAACCTTGATGTACTGAGGCAGACATTGCTGTTTGGCGGACTTGAGTCAATAGCATATAACCAGAACAGGCAGAATTATGATTTAAAACTTTATGAGTTCGGAAATATCTATTACCTGAGCGGAAACAATAAATCCGGAGACCTTTCGAAATACGGCGAGGAATTCAGGCTGGCTTTATTTGTCACAGGGCGCAGGCATCAGGAAAGCTGGAATACCGGTGATGATAATGTTGATTTCTTTTACCTTAAAGCTTTTGTAAACAACATTCTGAAGCTTTGTAATATAGATACAGACAAACTGGAAGTGAAAACCGGCAGTTCGGAAGTATTTGCCAGTTCAATGGCATATATCTCTGAAGGCGTCAGGATTGCTGAGTTTGGTCTTGTCAGCGACAGGATACAGAAAAAGTTTGACAGCAGAAACGAGATTTTCTTTGCAGATATCAGCTGGGAACATATTCTGAAACACCTGAAATATGACAGTGTAAAATACAAAGAAGCACCCAGATTTCCTGCTGTGAGAAGAGACCTTGCACTTCTGCTGGATAAAAACAGGACCTTTTCTGAAATAAGGCAAATAGCTTATAATACAGAAAAAAAATTACTGAAGAATATTTCTCTTTTTGATATATATGAAGGAGAAAAAATTGAGCAGGGCAAAAAATCGTATGCTGTGAGTTTCATTCTTCAGGATGAAGAGAAAACATTAACGGATAAGGTTATTGACGGTGTGATGCAGAAACTCATCAAGGCATTTGAAAAAGAACTTGGAGCAGTAATCAGGTAATATCCTGAACAGAAGAGAAATCAATAATAGCTGTTTGCAGCCAGATACCCTCTGACATAATCGCTGACACCTTCCTCGAGGGAATAAAAATTATTGTTATATCCGGCCTTTCTTAATTTGGAGATACTGGCTTCTGTAAAATATTGATATTTGTCGCGGATGTCAGCAGGAGTGTCAATAAATTCAATGTTTGCAGGTTTTTTTAATGAATTAAAAACAGAGTTGGCCAGATCCAGGAAAGTCCTTGCTTTGCCTGTGCCGATATTAAATATCCCTGACATACCCTTATTTGTCATGAAGAAGCAGCATGTATCTGCAACATCTTTAACATAGATGAAATCCCTTAACTGCATCCCGTCTTTAAATTCCGGTTTATGGGAGCGGAAGAGTTTTATTTTTCCGGTTTCTTTTATCTGATTATATGCGTGAAAAATGACCGAAGCCATCCTGCCTTTATGGTATTCATTAGGGCCATATACGTTAAAAAATTTCAATCCTGCCCAGAAGTGTGGTCTTTTATTCTGGGCCAGAACCCACTTGTCAAATTCATTTTTTGATTCACCGTATGGATTCAGTGGTTTCAGTTTGCCGACTATTTCATGATTGTCTTCATATCCAAATTCACCCAATCCATAAGTGGCGGCAGAAGAAGCATAGATGAGCGGCAGATCGTAATCCACGCAGGCATTCCACACGGCTTTACTGTAGTTTACATTCAGTTCATCAAATACGGCTTTATTAAATTCGGTGGTGTCGGTTCTTGCGCCTAAATGGAAAATCAGTTCCACTCTTTTATGATTATCCTTAAGCCATCTGAAAAATTCACCGCGTTCAACTTTATCTGTATAAATTTTATCAGAGAGATTTTTATTTTTTAAAGGAGTTGAAAAATCGTCAGCAATAACAATATCTCCAAATCCCATGTCATTGAGTCTGCGGACAAGACAACTGCCGATAAAACCTGCTGCTCCTGTTACTACGATCATATATATTTAATTAATAGTGTAAATATTAAGGCATCCTTTTTTCAGGATATAAAGCTTATCCTGCCATAGCAATGCTTTTATGAAATTATTTTCAGGTAATTCAAGATATTTTTCATCAAGGGTTTTCATGTTATATACTTTTATTGCTTTATCCTTTATATATAAAAGCCTGTCATCAATGATCTGGAAATAATCCAATCCTTTAACAGGGATGGTTTTAAGATAAGCGCCATACCTGTCAAACACCATTATACCTGCTTCAGGGTCATTGAGGTATACGAAATTATTATATTCTATCAGGTAGTTGGGATTTATTTCTGTGCCGGTGATTTGTGATATATTGCCACTCCTGTGAGTGATTTTCAGTGAATTGTCAAAACGTAACAGTTCTGCATCCTGTGGTTTATAGAGCCAGAAAGCGTTTTCATATGATGAGCAGGATAAAGTGGCTTCCTCCATCGCAAATTTGTTAAGATATATACTTTCTCCTGTAATGCTGAGGGTGTTATCCAAAAATACAATCTGGCTGAAGTCTTTATGGAACAACAGTATTTTAAGCGGGTCGCTGACATCAACAAATGAAATGCCGCCTGCGGCTTTGTTGTCATAGGTTTTTAAAAGATTACCTTTGATATCAAACTTTGAGAGCTTGTCGTAATCAACAATATAAATGTTCCCAAGTTCATCAACAGTAATAAAATCACCTTTTACCTCAATACTTTTTGATAATTTAAAATCATTTGTATTAAGGAAAAGAGATAAAACAAGTATCAATAAAGTGTTCATGTCAGTATTTTTTTATTAATTTGATTTAACAATTTTTTTATTTACCATTTCCAGTATCTCATCAACATATTTCCTGTCATTGGAGAGGCGCGGAACTTTATTCTGTCCGCCAAGCCTGCCCTTTGCTTTCAGCCAGGAATAAAAAGTGTTTTTAGGCATTTCTTTTACCACCGGTTTGCCTAAAATCATGTCGTGATATCTTTTGGCTTCATAATCGGAATTTAAAGATTTCAATGCATCATCAAGTATTTTTACAAAATTCTCAGAATTTGCCGGAGGCTTTTCAAATTCTATGAGCCATTCATGAGAGGCATTTTTGTCTGCTCCGAAATAAACGGGAGCAGCGGTGAATTCAACGATGACAGCGCCCGTCTTTTCGCAGGCAACAGAAAGAGCTTTTTCCGCATTTTCAACAATAAGTTCTTCCCCGAAAGCATTTATGAAATTTCTTGTACGCCCGGTTATCTTTATTCTGTAAGGATTTAATGATGTGAATTTTACGGTATCACCTATCATATATCTCCATAAGCCTGAATTGGTGGAGATAACCATTGCATAGTTGGTGTCTGTTTTAACTTTATTCAGAGACAAAGTTTCAGGATGCTCTTTTCCTATTTCATCGTAAGGTATGAATTCGTAGTAAATGCCATAATCAAGCATAAGCAGCATGTCGTCGGAATTATTTCTGTCCTGCAGACTGAAAAATCCTTCTGTTGCATTATAAGTTTCAAGATATTTCATTTTACCGGAAGGGATAAGTTTTAAAAACTGCTCACGGTAAGGTGCGAAACTGACTCCTCCGTGCATATACAATTCCATGTTGGGCCATACTTCAAGCAGGTTGCTTTTTCCTGTCTTTTCCAGAACTCTTTTTATCAGTAACAATGTCCATGAAGGCACTCCGGAAAGGCTGGTGACATTTTGAGAAATAGTTGCTTCTGCCATCTTTTCAATTTTTTTCTCCCATTCATCAATAAGTGCAACTGATACATCCGGAGTTCTAAGAAAGTCGGCCCATGAAGGCAGGTTCTGTATTATAATAGCTGAAAGGTCGCCGTAGTATAGTTTGTTGTTGACCTCTGATATTTTATGACTGCCTCCCACAGCAAGGCCTTTGCCGTCAAAAAGCCTGTTGTCGGGATTATTATTGAAATATATTGCAAACAGATCCTTGCCGCATTTAAAATGGCAGTCTTTAAGAGCTTCACGGCTGACAGGGATGAATTTGC
>CAZSJF010000041.1:0-12773 GCA_964606705.1 uncultured Bacteroidales bacterium | reverse complement strand
TGTGTTGGGTGTGTTTGGGGTGTTTGTTGATACGAAACTTCGCTTGTATATATAAACCAGCAGAAATGAAGTAATCACAACGCTGAAAATGACATATATGTAATCTTCACTTTTTGTTCCTATTATATCAGCGTTGAAGTTAATATGAAAGATTTTAATGACTGACATTATAAATGTTATAATAATATTTTATTAAATAATTTCTGTAATTCATTTTTAACAACATCATATTCCGGAAGCTGAGCACCTGTAATTTGATGAGCCAGGCTGTTAGTCCATGCAGAGCGTAAGACTTTATCATTATCAGGATTTATGAGTTGATCAATGCCGGAGAATTTGTGCTTTTTAAATTTCAATTTTTTATGAAATGCCGTAACAACAGGTTTGTAATCAAGATTTTTATTGTTTTTCGTCAGGTACCAGATATCATATAAATCACGGGGAGCAGCATAAGAACGCTGGATGAGCGACCTGATCTTTTCAGCAAGAATCTCATTGATGGAATAACAAGGAACAGCATGAGAAGAAACAGACAATTTATCGGAGTATGCATGCGAAATGTTTTTCATTTCCGGAGGGAAAATAAGTAATTCGTACAAAATGACCTCAATCTTTATCTTCGTTTGCCAGCGGTCAGGCGACGGCGGAGCCTCGTTACGCGGGTGATCAGCGCCCCAGAATTTAATGGTTGCCTCGTAACCTGTGAGCACATCTTTAAATATCAAAGGTTGCAATGAATGAATATGTGTTGTCATTTGTGAGCGTGAGCCAACATAATCACATATACTTTTTAAATGCGCATTGGTAAATTCTAATTTACTATCCAATGAAGTAAAATCGAGGTCTTCAGAAAAACGATAATCGGGGAAGTAACATTTCTTAAGACAAGTGCCTCCTTTAAATATCAGGACGTCTTTTAATCCGGGAGTAGAATATATTGCATCAAGAAAATGCCCCAGCGCCCAATCCTTATCAATAGTGCTCTTAGATACTTTTTTCGACTCAGCTATGCTGACTATTTCCTTTTGTAATATCATTACTAAATCTTATTAAAAATTTGAGATAACTTTTCTTTGCTGATATTAAACCTTAGTTTCCATGCATTATCAAATTCGCCCTTATCAGGCCCTAAAGGGTCGAAAAGATTGTACTTTGCATTAACCTTTTGACGGGCATAAGTGATGAAAGCCTTCAGACCCTGCTTATTCATCAGTTCTGCAAGGAAGCCCATACGCTTGGCAGCTGCCATATTCCCGATAACATTACAATAGTTTATCATTTTTTCACTATTGAGCTTTGCGCTGCCAAAAGCATTGATTAATTCAGCATATCCGCCGGAATACTGAGGCTTATCAAAACAATCAATGATGGTCTTTTCAATATCTGTCATGCGGAACTGACGGTTCCCAAAGCCCTGAAACTGTACACCAGTAATCTTCTTATTCAGTACCTGGATGAACTTATACTGAACTTCAAAAACCTTCTTTGACCTTTTTTCATTGGAAGTTTGTACAAAAACAGTATTGGAAAACTGATCGGTAAGGCCATACCTGTTCAATGCAGACCAATATGAAACCACACCGTCAGGGACAAGATAATTGCTGATAACACATTCATCACGGAAATTATAGCGGCAAAACTTACCACGTTCAATACGAGAAAGAATGTTCTTGTGTACAAGGTTTTCGAGAATCTCATTCAAATTCTCGAAATTTTCATTTAATAGAGATTCTATACTTACAAGCGTAAATATATCTATTTCATTATCATCTAAAAGACGCATGAAATAAAGCTGTTGCTTATTTAAGTTTGCTGAAATATATGATCCTGTTGCCATTACCTTGACATGTATTAAAAACCCTAAATAATGGGGTTTATCTTCGGTGCAAAGGTAATAATATTTTTTGTAACTGCAATGAAAATAAGAAGAAATTTTATAATACCGATTACACTTACTCTTTTATTGTTAATATTAAACTCCGCCTGTATATATAAATCAGCAGTAATGACGTGACCACAACGCTGAAAATGACATATATATAATCATTAGCCTGTGTTCCTATTGTATCGGCATTATAATCAATGATTTTTCTGTGGTTTAAAAATTCCACGACCACGGCAGTAGCATTATTTATAAAATGTACAGTTACCGGCACCCATAGGTTTTTTGTCCACACAAACAGGTAGCCGAGCAAAAGCCCAAGCATCATGCGCGGAAAGAATCCGTAAAATTGCATGTGAAAAGCACTGAAAACCACTGCTGCTGTGATAACGGCAACATGAGTGTTTTTAAACCACTCTTTAAACAATCTCTGTATTATACCCCTGAAAAAGAACTCCTCGCCCACAGCAGGCAGAATGCCTACAATAAGGAGATTTACTGCCAGCCCGCGGATCGTGCAGACATTAAGAAAAGCCTCTGTAACTTTTGTTGCATTTTCCTCCGATGACTTCATCCACTGCTCAATAAACCTGATTGATTCAGGAAGTTTAAGCATCTGGTTGACTTCAGACATCCAGTTTATAACAGGCAAAGAGGCAATGATAAGTATTACGGATACAACAGCAGTATTAATTTCAGGAAAACGTTTTATCTCCAGATATTCCGGGATATTCCTGTTTACAAGGAAAGCGAACAGAATAACAGGAAAGATGAACAGCCCCATCTGGCTTACCATCTGAAAATATTTAAGCTGCTGTATGATCAAATGGTTTGATAAATCGGGCTGGTTACTCATATTTTTTATACTGTCAAACCCATAAAAAGGAATTGCCGTCAGGAAACCCAGTAATGTCGTTATGATTAAAACCACTACTGTGATGCATATAAAAAATATAAACTTAGTATATGGCGGGAGGTTTTGGTATAACGGGGCTTTTGTCATAATGGAATATTTTTTAACTATTAAGTTCGGAGTTTGGAATTCGGAGTTTAGAGTTATTATAATTTCGAACTCCAAACTCCGAACTCCAAATTCTAGACACTTTCAAATTTACTACAATTAATATAAAGCATACCTAAAACCTGATTTTTTTTATCCCCCTGTAACAAATTTATACCCCTGTCCGTCTTACGACTGAAAACAGCTGTAAAATAAAAAAATCACATGACCTGTAACAAAAATAAATACTCAAACGTCTTATGACAGAAAACAGGTAAAAAATAAATAAAACAATTTATTAATCAATAAAAAAACAAAAACCATGAAAGCACAAATTAAAGAAAACGTTTATTACACAATTTACTTCTCAATGATGATCGTATTGGTAATACTAACATCTATATTTTAATTATTAATTTTTTAAAAGATATCCTATGGAAACATTAATAAAAATTGCAATTATAGCTGCGGCAATATCCCTGTCCACAGTATCCGCACAAGACAAGCCACAAAGCAACAAACAGGTATTACCTGGATTCCACAGTATTGTGGTTAACACTCCTGTTGACCTTATACTTAAAAAGAAAAAAGATGAACATTCAATCAGCATCCTTGAAGGCAACATAATTGATGCTATTTCTGCTGAAGTGAAAGACAGCGTACTTTATCTTAACAAAGGAGCAGGACGCGGAAGATATATAGTATATGTCAATTTTGCTAAGCTGACTGATATTGAACTTAATGCTAAATGCCGTATAAAAGGCAGAAGATGTATTAATGACGATATCCTGCTTGTTGACATTAAAGATACCAAAGCCAATATAAAATTAAAAAAACTCAAAACCCTTTACACCACAACCAGCGGCGATGTAGATGTAAAATACAAAGGAAGCACTGAAACACATAATATTGAAATGGAAGGTTCAGGATATATTGACGCACACAAGTTATTAACCACTGACGGAAATATTAATGTTGACAGTTCCGCTGAAGCAAAAGTATGCGTCTTACACAACCTTACCGGCAACATAAACGGTGACGGAAAAATCAGATGCTCTGAAAGGCCCCAGTATAAAAACATAACAATGAACAACACCTACAAAATGACAGAAAGACTTGTACCCGACACTACACAGATAACATTCATGCGCAGGGAATTCAGGGTTATCAGCCGTCCCAAAAGCATTGAGTATTCGGGTATAAGAAACGGAAAAGAAGAAACCTACAAGATCCACACATACTGGTCTGGCATTGGATTAGGAGCGGCAAGATTAACACCTTCTTCTTTCTTTAAGAGGTCTTTCTTAGATATGCCTGACGGTTATGAATATCTTGATTGCAGATGGTTAAGCTCTAACGTAAACATTAATTTTCTGGAAAAAAGCAAATCTTTAATTAAAAAACACCTGAATCTTGTAACAGGGCTTGGTCTTGAGTTTAATAACTACAATTTTTCTAATTATTATTATTCCGGACATGGTTTATATGGTTTAGCATGTCGCAGTTTGGATCCTACTATGAATTTTGTTACTTCAAAACTTGACACAGACAAATATCAGTATAGAAGTAAACTTGTTACTACCTATTTCAATATACCTCTGTTATTTCAGTTTGACACTAATCCTTTCGGAAAAGCAAACCGCACATTCCACCTATCAGCAGGTGTTGTACTGGGTTTAAAAATGGGCACATTTTTTAAACAAAGAAATATTTTTGAAGAAACTATAGTTAAAACCAGACATTACAGTCCGACTAACGATTACCAGTACAATGCAATGCTGAGATTTGGCATAGGCAAGTGGGATATTTATGCTTCGTATTCATTGAACGGATTGTTTGGAGACGGGCTCGGGCCTAAACTACATCCTTTTACAATCGGATTAACATTAATTGGATTTTAGTTAAAATAAATTAAGAACATTAAAATCATAAATAACCATGAAAACAAAAATTTTAATAACAACGCTAGTTCTGATTGCTTATGCGGTAATTTCAGAAGCACAGCACAGGACATTTATCGGGTTTGAAAGCTCAGTAGGCGGAGGCATAAACAAAATAACTGACAATATGAATTTTTCTAATGCATCAAAAAACTCTACTGCAGGCATGTACGGATTTACTCTGAGGCAGGAACTTAACAGCACTTTTTCAGTTGAAACAGGTTTTCTTAACTATTATAATAATGAATGGGATTATTATGGTGGTTTTGAAAAAAAAGAATATGACGACATGCATAATTGCGTGGATACTGTCAGTGATGGTTATTCATTTTCTTATGATGTAAATGCCAAAGCAATCCCTTTGAGGCTTTATACAAAGCTTAATTTATATAAGCATAAATTTTTCATTGTCCCGGTTTTCGGAGGCAGTTTTTGTATAAACCAAGATAAAAATTCATCTTACACATATGAGTATAATGGTAAACATGAAATTCATTATTGGGGTGGTGATTCTACGGTTACACGTTATTATGATACAACAAAAGCTTATACGCGAAGCTATGATAATGTAAAGAATTTCCTCTTATTACAGGCAGGGCTGGGAATAGAATTCAAACTGCTTAAGACATTTGATATCCGCTTATATGGTAATTATTACGCAGGTTTCAAAAATATATTTTACCAGGATGATAAATACTGGATCAGCAATTCCCTTAAGGTCGACACAAAAACAACCACTAACGGTAGCTATTGGGATGTCGGTTTAAGCATAAGGTATCCTCTGAATAATATTGTGAAAGACGTAAAAAACATAAAAGCTACAGGTATTAACAAATCATACTCCCCTTTTTACAAGTTTGGATATGGTTTCAGAGCATCTACTTTAGGGGCAGGCATAACATTAGAGCACACAATAAGAGGAGCATTCAGTATTGAAGCTATGTGTATGTTCCCATTATTCAATAAAAACCAGGGAACCTTAACATATCATGTTTATGATGGACTAAATCATACAGAAGTCAAACGTAAACTTAAGTTATCTGAATATTCTGCAGCTGTTTTGTTCGAAGGGCATGTTGCTTTATCGAGGAATAACAACCTGCAACTGTATTTTGGACTCGGCCTGCAGTCAGGGAATTACTGGCTTTATGATGAAGAACGTTACCAGGATGATATAGGAATTAACGGCATTGTCGGCATAGAATACACTTTACCGAAAAAACTGGATTTCATCACCTTTGCAGCAGATATTAAACCTGTCATCAAAAACTTTGTTAACAAAAGCTATGATTACTGGAATGATGGAAGTGACGGAGCCGTTTCAGTGAAGTTTCATTTCTAAAAAACAAATAATATCAATATTTCTGAAAAAGCTATCTTTAACCGGGTAGCTTTTTTTATTTGTGCAAAAGCAACCTCAAAGGTTTTTAACCTAAATTATCCATGAAAAATATATCTATTTACAAAAATCCTTTAAATAACGAATACTCGACACTGAATATCGAATGTCCAAATAAAATATTTTTTATTTCATAATTCTGCGGTTCCTTGTTCATTATTGGATATTATTAAAAATTGATGGATTAATCAAATATAATTCTCTGTGTTCTTTGTGAAATTTTCTCCGTGTATTTTGTGGTTAAATTATTTTACCACAGAGGACACAAAGGTTTACACAAAGTTCACAAAGACCATAACACATATGAGAACATTTTTTTATTATTTTTGTTTTCTGAATTCAAACATCAAACAAATGAAAAAAATATTATTGCCGGTAATTTTTATATTGACTGTTGTCTTTTCAGGTAACTTATTCGCACAGCCATACAAAACAACTTTTGGTCCAAGGCTTGGCCTTGCCAACGGCTTATCAGTAAAACATTTTCTCACCGACAGAAAAGCAGTGGAAGGCATCCTGACAGAAAGGTGGAAAGGCTTTGCAATCACAGGCCTGTATGAAACACACGGCCTTATCAACGAAGATGTCGAGACATTGCTGTGGTATTACGGCTTCGGTGCACACGTAGGCTTCTGGCACGGATACGACAATCATCCATGGATACATGATGGCGGACAGTATAATGTTGTAGGCGCTGACCTGATCATCGGTGCTGAATACACATTCACCGGCAATTTAGACTGGCTCACTCTGGCACTCGACTGGAAGCCGGTATTCAATATTATAGGATACAGCGGTTTCTGGGGAGATGAAGGTGGTCTTACCGTAAGATTGAATTTTAAAAACTTTTAAAATCCCTCTTTTTAACCTGATTAATTCAAAATATTACATCTTGGTGTTTCTTAGTGTCTTGGTGACTTAGTGGTGTTTTAAAATTTTGCCACAAAGGCTCTAAGGCACAAAGGTTTCACAAAGTTTATGAATCTATTAGATTAGATTAAACTATCAATAATTCTTCAAAAATAGAAGTATTCACTTCGTAATAATTATCCCGAGGTATGCAGAAATCTGCATGTGTATGTTCTTCAGCCTTTTCTGTTCTTCAAGCAGAACAAATAATTCATCCTCCCCTGCAGTCTTTATTTTTTTCTGGCTCTCCCCAATCATCTTCTCTATCCTTTTATTTTTGAGATAATAAACTGAATTAATCACAGAAGGTATTAATATACTTTCCTCATCTTCAGTTTTAACATATATCCTGTTTTTAGCATAGTTAGGGCTGAGAACATACGGCGAACTTATGAGGTCAACAACAAGTCTGCTGATCTTTTCATCAGAGTGGTTTATAAAAGTTTCTTCCTTCGGAACATTCCCCTGCGACACAGAAATTGAATACTCATCAAAGATTTTCTGGTAAACCGGATTTTCAAATTTAATGTTATCGGCATTAAGGTCATTAACAATAAAAAAAACAATTTTTATCTTCGTTTCAACTTCTTTTTCATCTTCATTAAGTTCAGTAATTTTAATTTCTTTATTGCCGTAATTAAGCAGAAGCCTTATGATATCTTTTTCCTGATATTCGGAGCCTTCGTCAAATACAGGTATCTGCTTTTCAATATCCAGTTCTTCTTCAGAGATAATGTCTTCCGCATCAGCTGTCTTTATTTTTTTCGACATCTTCCTGCGAAGAACTTTATTGAGTTCAAAATTCAGCACTTTCTCTGACATATCCATCTTTTCCTGCAGTTCCTTGATATATTCCCTTCTTGTCAGCCCGTCAGGAATGAGTGCAATGGTTTCTATGAATTCCCTGAGCAGTGCTGTCTTTTTTATAGGATCGTTCTTATCCGTTTCCCTGAGCAGCAGGTCGGTTTTAAACAGAATAAAATCCTTTGCATTTTTTTCAATGAACTGTATCAGCTCGGAAGATTTATTTTTTCTTGCAAAAGAGTCGGGATCTTCGCCTTCGGGGAACATGACTATCTTCACGTTCATCCCTTCTTCAAGTATCATGTCAATGCCGCGGAAAGAAGCCTTTAGCCCTGCTTCGTCGCCATCATAAAGTATAGTAACATTCGGCGTATATCTTCTTATAAGCTTTACCTGTTCTGTAGTAAGCGAAGTTCCCGATGAAGCCACAACATTTTCCACTCCTGACTGATACATAGAGATGACATCAGTGTAACCTTCAACGAGATAGCAGTTGTCAGCTGAGATTATGCTGTTCTTGGCAAAATACAAGCCATAAAGCACATTGGTTTTATGATATATATCCGATTCAGGCGAGTTGACATACTTTGCTCTATTCGTCGTATCGCTTCCCATCACACGCCCGCCGAAACCAATAACCCTGCCCGAAATATTATGTATGGGAAAAATAACCCTTCCCCTGAACCTGTCATAATATTTGTTCTCGGCAGGAACAGTCAGCCCGCTCTTTACAAGATAGTCAAGATTATAACCTTCCTTCTGTGCTGTAACAGTGAGTTCGTCCCACTTGTCAGAACAATAGCCGAGCTGGAATTTCTCAATTGTCTCATTGCTGAATCCTCTTTCTTTGAAATATGTCAGGCCGATAGCTTTGCCTTCCTCGGTATTGAGCAATGTATCGGAAAAAAATTTCTGTGCAAAAGCGGAAACATTAAAAAGAGATTCTTTTTCATTTAAAGACTGCTGTTGTTCGGGTGTCTGTTCTTCCTCTTCGATTTCAATGCCGTATTTTTTTGCAAGGTATTTCAGTGCTTCGGGATAAGAATAATGCTCATGTTCCATGAGAAAATTAACTGAATTGCCGCCTTTGCCGCAGCCAAAGCATTTAAAGATCCCTTTTGAGGGAGACACTGTGAAAGAAGGTGTTTTCTCATTATGAAAAGGGCACAGCCCCACGTGATTGACACCACGCTTTTTCAGGACAACAAAATCCCCTACAACTTCATCAATCCGGGCTGTCTCAAGTATGGCCTGTATGGTCTGGGGTGATATCAAGGTTATCTGTTGCTTTTATTGAAATATTCAGATGCAAATTTACATTCAAATCACTAAAATATGTAAAATTTGGTTAATATTTGAAATTTAAAATTTATTTGTTATTTTTATACTGGAACTAACTGCATTTTGCAGACACAAAAATTTTGGCATAACCTGTTCTTAAAAAAAATCTTTAAAATCTGTTAAGAACGAATATACTTTATTAATAATTATATGTTAATAATTATCAGAATTTATTGAATTTTAAGTTCTGATGTTTTTTACTTTTACAATTTGGTATAAATATAATTTAATAATCATGGGGTATAAAAAAGCCTTTTTATTCTTTGTAGCAAGTTGTTTTTTGATGTTATCCGGCATGAACGCTGTTTCCGCTTATGACATCAAACCTGTGAAAGATTCCATCAACATGAAAAACAATGCGATAATAAAAGACTCCTCTTCCTTTAGCAGCTATACCGAGAACCCTTGTGAATATTTGCTGATACAGGATGACCCTATAATTTCAATGCTCGACAGCCTCACCAGCCTTAAGTATTTTGAATCTTCATATTTTACCAAAGACACATCCATTCTTAACATTTATAACTTTCCTGCTGATTTTACGCCCCAGTATCCTGATTCTGTCTATAAAGCAAGGATTGAGAAATTAAATGCGCAGACACCGATAAAACTGGTTTACAACGATGCGGTAAAAAACTTTATTGACCTTTATGCGGTAAAAAAGAAAAAGGTAACATCACGTATACTCGGGCTTTCAGAATTATATTTTCCTTTTTTTGAAGAACAGCTTGACAAATACGGCTTACCTCTTGAACTGAAATATCTGGCTGTTATAGAATCGGCTCTGAACCCTACTGCAAAATCACGCGCCGGCGCATGCGGGTTATGGCAGTTTATGTATAAAACAGGCAAGCTGTACGGCCTTAACAACACTTCTTATGTTGACGACAGATTTGACCCTTACAAATCCACTGTTGCCGCATGTGAACATATGAAAGACCTTTACAACATTTATAACGACTGGTTCCTTGTCCTGGCAGCATATAATTCAGGAGCAGGCAATGTAAACAAAGCCATAAGGCGTTCAGGCGGAAAGATGAACTTCTGGGAAATAAAGAAATACCTTCCGAGGGAAACCAACGGATATGTCCCTGCTTTCATCGCTGTTAATTATATAATGAATTATTACGCAGAACATAATATATTTCCCACTGATCCTTGCATAATGCATTACGAAACCGATACTGTACATATAAACCAGGTGGTGACATTCGCTCAGATATCCGAATTCCTTAATATTCCCATAGAAGACATACAGATTCTGAACCCCGCATATAAAAAATCCGTCATTCCGGCTACAAGTGAAAAGACCTGTACCCTGACATTACCGAAAAATTTCATCGGCAACTTTATCAACAATGAAGCCGCTCTTTACCAATACAAGACAAAAGAGCAGATAATGGATCAGGAAATGGCACTGAAGGAAGCCGAAAATTTGGAAAAAATAAAATATGAAAATGAGAATGAATCTTTCGAAACTTATACAGTAAAAAAAGGGGATGCTCTTGGTATAATCGCCAACAGGTATAAATGCACTGTACAGGATATCAAGGAATGGAACAACCTTACAAAAACCATTATCAGGCCAGGCCAGAAACTGATCGTCAGATCCAAATCTTCCTGCCATAAATCCAAGGATACTGTAAAAACTTCCGTTCAGGAAAACGGCACTGAAAAAAAACCCGATAGCACCAAAGTAACAGTTGTCAAGAAAGATACTGCCGACAAATATTATATAGTAAAAAACGGTGATGCCTTAAGTATCATTGCACACAAATACCACTGCTCCGTAACTGATTTAAAAGAGTGGAATAAACTCAAAAGCACAACTATACGTATAGGACAGAAATTAATCGTTCAGAAACTGCAGACCGAGAATATAAATGAAAATAAAGAAACCGTTTCTCAGGACAATGCTGCATCTTCTGAAAATGGATCAAAAAAACCGGAATATTATATAATACAGAAAGATGACACTTTATGGAGTATTGCTGAAAAATACAACATAGACATAGAAAAACTGAAAAAAATAAATAACATAACTAATGAAAATAAGATAAAACCCGGTCAGAAAATAAAAATCGACATAAATGGTTAACCCGAAAAAATCATTATCTTTTTTCTCCTGTCCCTCTGTAAAACCCGCTATCATGCTCAAATCAAAACACAAACATGCTTTTGCTATACAATTATTAATCAATGCTTCGATAAAAATCTTTAATATTGGACTAAAGTCCACATTCTTAGGAGAATTCATCAATTACCCCGACCTTAAGGTCGGGGCTAATCAAACCCATCAACAAAGGGCTTTAGCCCAAACCAAACAAAAAATCACCAAACTATGGTTAATAGCAGTATTGATAAACGCTGCAATTAACACAGGCATGTATTCCCAGAATCCGTCAACAGACAGCCTTAACACAGGTATTGAAAAACTCAAAAACAATCCTGCCCTGAAAAACGCTTCATGGAGTGTATGCGTGCAGGATGCCAAAACAGGAAAAATCATCGCTGACTACAATAAAGACATAGCCCTCTGCCCTGCTTCGGTTATGAAAATCCTGACAACTGCAACATCCTTGTACACTCTCGGAAAAGATTTTCAGTTTAAAACCAAGCTTGAATATGACGGGAAAATAGACACTTCGGGCGTGCTGAACGGCAACCTGTATATCAAAGGCGGCGGAGACCCTACCTTCGGAAGTACAAGATTTGACAGCGTAACCAATATTGACACTATATTCAGAAAATGGCTTACATGTATCAACAAACTGAAAATAAAGAAGATCAACGGGGCAATAATAGCAGACGAGACCATCTTTGACGATGAGATGATACCCAACACATGGATATGGGACGACATAGGCAACTACTACGGAGCAGGTTCCTGCGGTTTATCCGTCCATGAAAACCTGTGTGAGATTTATTTCAAACCCGGTAAAAACTTAGGTGATAAAACCACTATTTCAAGGACAATACCTCCGTTGCCAGGAGTAAATTTCATAAACAGGGTTACTACTGTAAAAGGCAAGAACAGTAATAACGTATTTATTTACGGGGCACCATATTATAACGTAAAACTATGTGAAGGCGTCGTCCCTTACAGAAATCCGGAAACTGTCATATATGGCTCCATACCCGACCCTGCATACACCTGTGTATATCTGTTCAATGACTTCCTCAGCAAAAACAAAATAGCCACTGCAAACAAATACACAACAGCAAGAATGCTTGCACTGGATTCAAAAAAAATTGAGACCAACAGGAAAATCATTGCCACACATCTTTCTCCGCGGTTAGAAGATATTATCACCCAGACAAATATCAAAAGCATAAACACCTATGCTGAAAGCATACTGAAAATGACAGGATGCAAGGAGTCTGGTATAGGAACAGAAAAGACAGGGATAAATGCCGTTAAAAAATTGTGGGCACATAAAAATATTGATCTAACCGGATTTGACATGAAAGGCCGCAGCCGTCTTTCATGTCAAATCC
>CAZSJF010000040.1:0-13201 GCA_964606705.1 uncultured Bacteroidales bacterium | reverse complement strand
TGGATATTAAAATAGGTGAAAATTCCCGTATTGTCAATATCGGAGACTGGTTCAGAAATTACAGCTATGCTGTATATGACGGAAATAAAATGGAGTTGAAAAAATATAATAAAGACTGAAGTAAAACAGACTTGATGCAAGTCCGAAGGACTTGAATATAAATAACAGGTGGTGAAACCACCTGAAAATAAAGAAAAGTAAGATAATAACCCTGAAAGGGTTAAATATATATGATTGACTCATACAGACATAAAGGACTAAGGAAAAAATTGGTTGATGAAATACGGGATAAAGGCATAACGGATGAGAATGTCCTTAAAGCCATTGAAAAAATTCCGCGTCATTTTTTTATGGATTCATCATTTTTAAATTTTGCTTATGAAGACAAACCTTTTCCTATAGGTGCAGGACAAACCATATCACAGCCATATACCGTTGCCTTTCAGACGCAGTTGCTGAAAATAAAAAAAGGGGAAAAAGTTCTTGAAGTAGGCACAGGCTCCGGATACCAGGCTTGTGTATTGATGGAGATGGGAGCAAAGGTATTTACAATAGAAAGGCATAAGACTTTATTTGAAAGGTGTAAAACATTTCTCCCTTCTGTCGGATATTCGCCCAAGATGTTTTTCGGCGACGGCTATAATGGCCTGCCTGCCTTTGCTCCTTTTGATAAAATAATTGTAACAGCAGGAGCAAAAGAAATTCCTCAACAGCTCATAGAACAGATGAATATCGGAGGTGTTATGGTTATCCCTGTCGGCAGTTCGGACATACAGCTTATGACAACCATAACTAAAATCTCTGAAACGGAAATAGAAAAACAGACCTATGGCACATTCAGCTTTGTACCCTTACTTGAAAACAAAGTAAAATAAGTATAAGAGTTTATACCAAATTAAAATTTATAATACTAATTTTGAAAAATATAAGCAATTGAATATATACAATTTCTTTGTGAACCTTTGTGAAAACTATGTGAATCTTTGTGAAACATGTCTGCCGACAGGCAGGTAGCTCTTACACAGAGTTACACTAAGAAGACACAAAGTTACACAAAGCAAATCTTAATATATAAATTTTATAAAATACCTTACTTGGAATAAACTCTATTTTATACTTTTTATATGCAAAGAAAAGAACGTTTTAAAAAGTTCATCAATTATTTCTCAAAACATAAACCTCATGCTGAAACAGAGCTGAGCTATAAAACCCCTTTTCAGCTTCTGGTGGCAGTTATACTTTCTGCACAATGCACCGACAAGCGTGTCAACCAGATAACTCCCGCGCTTTTAAAATCATTCCCTACACCGCAGAAAATGGCTGAAGCCGGATATGACAAAGTTTTCCGGTATATAAAAAGCTGTTCCTATCCCAACAGCAAGTCAAGATATCTTGTTGACATGTCAGAAAAGCTGATGTCAGATTTTAATGGTGTTGTTCCTTCGGAAGTCGCCCAGCTGCAGACATTACCCGGTGTGGGAAGAAAGACTGCCAACATCATATCATCTGTTGTATTTAAAAAACCTGCTATGGCTGTTGACACGCATGTGTTCAGGGTTTCTGCAAGGCTCGGCCTTACTGTCAATGCTATAACACCACTGGATGCCGAAAACCAGCTTGTGAAATATATTCCTGCAGATAAACTCAGTACGGCTCATCATTGGTTGGTGTTGCATGGCAGGTATGTGTGCCTTGCGCGTAAGCCGAAATGCGATGTGTGCGGACTGAAAAATGCCTGTAAATATTATGGAAATAAACCATAATCCCGCCTGATTTCCGTCAGTATGATTGTTTATATGAAATAAGCAGGGAGCCGGGCGCCTGAGATATTTTAATATCTATGCCTTCTTCTGCCAGTTTCTTGCCTGTTTCCGTTATTTTTATTTCATAGTCTTCAAAATAAACTTCGTATTGTTTGTCCGGTAAAAGTCCCTGAAGTTTCACATTGATAGACGGAACAGCACTTTGTTCCCTTCTGAAAGCAAGAATGATTCCGTCTTTATAGTCTTCCCGGTTGAACTGATATGCCATCCAAGCGTCTGCTCCAGTGCTGTATTCGGTTAACGGATAGTAATCACCATAAAAATAAGGGCGTAATCTTTTGTATTCCTCAATAGAAGCTTGTGCCTGTGCAGTGGAGAAGTCGCCTTTGTTGACATCCCAGCTTATGACCAGGGCGCTGCTCATGGTGCTTCTGAAATAATAAGGAGTATAGTTGATATTTCCTGTGCCGCTGCATGGTACATAAAAATTCAATCCGTAAGTCTGGCACTGCGAGCCTTTTGCGTCAGAGGAATAGTCTGACCTCCACAAAGCCGCACTGCGTGATATTGTTTCAAGGTCTATACGCCTTCCTCCGCTGGCACAGTTATCAATAAGCAGTCCCGGATGCCTTGCAAGAAGTTCATCCCAGTATGCATATAAACCTTCGACATGCTTTATCTCACTTATTCCCTGCCTGTCGGGAGTATCGTTTGCCGTCCAGTATGGCAGAGGGTCAAAATTAAAATCCTGCCTGTACATTGTTATTCCTTCTTTATCTATCATGTCGGAGATGTAGTCGGTGAGCCATTTTCTTGCTTCCGGATTCCCGAGATTGAACAAACTGCTTGAATTATTCTTCAGTTTTAAAAGCCATTCGGGATGTTCTTTGTCAATCTTTGTCCCCTGATAAACTCTTTCCGGTTCAAACCAAACAATGAAACCCATGCCGTGTTTTTTTAAAGCATCTGATATGGGTTTGAATCCGTTAGGGAAGTTTTTTTTGTTTATTGTCCAGTTACCTGCTCCACACCACCATGTTTGTTCTGAGCCGTCATACCATCCTGCATCAATCCATCCCACTTCAGTGTTGAGTCCGAACTGCTCTAAGCGTTCTATGCATCCGATGACGTATGATTCGGTGGCACAGCTGTATTCGTTGCACGGGCTTGGCCCTCCGTAGCCTAACCCTTCAGCAAAAGGCAGTGTCAGAGGTTTTCCGTCTTTCTGCGGCGTGTGGTGTGCAAGAATGAATTTTCTGAATATGTTGTATC
Source organism: uncultured Bacteroidales bacterium (assembly GCA_964606705.1). Classification (GTDB taxonomy): domain Bacteria; phylum Bacteroidota; class Bacteroidia; order Bacteroidales; family CAZSJF01; genus CAZSJF01. Next base: position 10,166 of record CAZSJF010000040.1, on the reverse strand, counting down.
CTGTCATTTTGTTATTACCCTGCCAGAACAGCAGTGCTATGCTCGGGATACGCAGCTCTTCACCGGGCAGCATTTTGAAATGTGCATTTTTTAATCCTGCCGAAAGGCTGATGACATCACTGCTGTCGCGTTTTACATTGGCAGTCCATCTTCCCGACCATCCTATGGCGGCGATGACACCTTCATCATCAGCATCTATGTTGAAAAACGGCATGAATTCGGTATCGGAAGAGCGCCCCTGGCTTGGCCCGAAAGTAACATCGGTGTTATGGTTTAAAGTCATTTCCTTCGGGGCAAAGTCGGATATGTTCATATTGCTCCCTTTTGCGGCATGAAGGACATAACTCTTTTTGTTCTTCCATATGAATTGTATATCCGATGTTTTAATTTCCGTAATTACAGGCGTACTGTCATTGGAATTGTTTTTAAACTTCACAACCCATTCGGCAACTGGGAAATCATTGAACACTTTAAGTGTGCAGCAAACCGAAAGTTTTGTCTGAGGGTCATCATATTTATAAATGTGTTCTGTAACATTGTTGTCAGTTTTTTTTGTTTCCTCTGAATAATTCCATCTGGCGATAAATTCTGAAGAGTATTTTCCGTCATACATGAAAGAGAACGGCGGTATTTTACCTTTTCCGAAATGTGCGGCAATGAAATTTTCTGCCAGCTTTTTCTCTTTTGTATAGAGCTGATCCTGTTGTCCTGACAAACTAAAAGAATAAAAAATAACGGTTAAAAAAACAAATCTTATCTTCATGATTGAAATATTTGATGACACAAAAAGTTGATAATAGATTTTTGTAAAATTAAAGTTAAAATTCAAACAGGCAATAATATTTTGTGAAGATTTTGTTATGCTGTTATAGTGTTACTGCGCAGACTGCTTATATGAAATAATCAGGGATCCTGGTGTCTGAGTAATTTTTATATCTAAGCCTTCCTCTGTCAGTTTCTTTCCTGTCTCAGTTATTTTTATTCCGTAATCTTCAAAATTCAATTCATATTTTTTGTCTGTTAAAAGTCCGTGAAGTTTCACGTTGATTGTATCAACATAAGTTTGTTCTCTTCTGAAAGCAAAAATTACCCCGTCATTCTGTTCAGGGCGGTTGAACTGGTATGCCATCCATGTGTCATGTCCATATTTGTACTTGGTTAAAGGATAGTAGTCTGCATAAAAATACGGACGCAGCCGCTGAAATTCTTCAATAGAAGCTTTTGCCTGTGTTACTGAGAAGTCCCATCTGTTGACATCCCAGAATATTACCATGCCGTTACTCATAGAACTTCTGAAGTAATACGGGGCAAAGCTGGTGTTGTAAGTGCTGGTGCACGGTAAATAAAAATTCAATCCGTAAGTATGGGATTGACATGCTTTTGCTTCGGTATGATCTGATCTGAACAGAGCCACGCTGCGTGAAATTGTCTCGAGATCTATGCGGCGTCCCCCGCTGGCGCAATTATCTATAAGTAATCCCGGATGCCTTGCAAGAAGCGAATCCCAGTATGCATATAAACCTTCAATATATTTTATTTCCGTCATCCCCTGCCTGTCATTACTGTCATTGGATTCCCAGAAAGGTAAAGGGTCAATATTAAAATCATTTCTGTAGATATCTATTCCTTCATTACTTATCATATCAGAGATATAGTTTGTCAGCCATATCCTTGCTTCGATATTACCAAGATTAAACAATCCGTTCGGATTATCCTTTAATTTGAATACCCAGTCAGGATGTTCTTTATCTATTTTTGTTCCCTGATAAACTCTTTCCGGCTCAAACCATAATATGAACTTCATCCCGTTTTTCTTCAGAACATCGGAAACAGGTTTAAAGCCATTTGGAAAATTTTTCCTGTTTATTGTCCAGTTGCCTACACCATTAGACCATGATTGTTCAGAGCCATCATACCAGCCTGCATCAATCCAGCCTGCTTCTGTATTGACACCAAACTGCCTTAATCTGTTTATCCATCCGATAACATATAATTCAGAAGCACAGCTGAATTCATTGCACGGGCTTGGCCCTCCATATCCCATTCCTGATGCAAAAGGCAATGTGACTGGTTTGCCGTCTTTCTGTGGTGTGTGATGTGCAAGGATAAATTTGCGGAATATATTATGTCCTGTCATCCTGTCATTTCCCTGCCAGAATAAAAGAGCAATGCTTGGTGTACGTATTTCTTCACCGGGAAACAATTTCAAATGTGTGTTTTTCATGCCCGCAGAAAGATTAATAGTATCTCCTGAAATTCTTTTAACAGAACTAAGCCATCTGCCTGACCATCCTATGCCAACCATGACTCCTTCATCAGTGGCGTCTATGTTATAAAACGGAAAACCTTCAGTGTCAGAAGAACGGCCTTGCGAAGGTCCGAAAACAATATCATCATCAATATTAAGTGTGTCATCAACAGGGCCAAAGTCGGCACTCCTTGCATTACTGCCATGTGCATGATGAAGAATATAATTTTTTTTGCCCGGCCATATAAACTGAACATCCGATGTCTTTATGTTTTCAAGAACAGGCGAATCGTTTTTTGAATTATTTTTAAATTTTACAACCCATTCAATGGCAGGGAAATCGTTAAACACTTTAAGCGTGCAGCAGACAGAAAGCTTTGTCCCGGGATCATCATACCTGTAGATGTGTTCTGTGGTATTTCCTTCTGTTTTCTTTGTCTCTTCGGAATAATTCCATCTGGTGATGAAGTCTGAAGAATATTTTCCTCCATATATGAATGAGAACGGCGGTATTTTACCTTTCCCGAAATGTGCGGCAATGAAATTCTCTGCCTGTTTTTTCTCTTTTTCGTAAGTCTTATCCTGCTGTGCTGATAATACGAGAGAATAAAAAATGATGATTAAAAGTATGAATCTTGTTTTCATAATTGAGCATTTGGTGATACTATAAAATTTAGTGAGACAGGTCGGTAAAATTAACGATTAAATTTAAATATGCAATAGCATTTTGAACTGATCTGGATGGTCTTGCATAAAAAAATACCAAAATAATTATTAAACACTTCCTGAAAGAAAAATAATTTGTATTTTTAGCGAATTATTTAACCTTTAATACAATTTTAATATGAGTAAAGAAAAAGAAGTAAATCCGAAATTAAAAGCACTTGAATTAACACTTGACAGGCTTGAAAAAGTATATGGCAAAGGAACTGTAATGAAACTTGGAGATGCTGCTATAGAAAATGTGGCATTTATTCCTACCGGCTCTATAGGGCTGGATGTCGCACTGGGGATCGGCGGATTGCCTAAAGGAAGAGTCACTGAAATATACGGCCCTGAATCTTCGGGAAAAACAACTCTTGCCATACATGCTATGGCAGAAGTTCAGAAACAAGGAGGAATTGCTGCATTCATTGATGCAGAACACGCTTTTGACAGGCACTACGCTCAGAAACTTGGCGTTGATGTCGGAAACCTGTATATCTCTCAGCCTGACAATGGCGAACAGGCCCTCGAAATAGCCGACAATCTTATACGTTCAGGAGCAATCGACATTATTGTAATAGACTCTGTTGCAGCCCTCACGCCAAAGAGTGAAATAGAAGGTGAAATGGGTGACTCAAAGATGGGTTTGCATGCACGCCTTATGTCGCAGGCACTGCGGAAACTTACTGCAACAATCAGCAAAACAGGCTGCTGCTGTATCTTTATTAACCAGCTTCGTGAAAAAATAGGTATCATGTTCGGAAATCCTGAAACCACAACAGGCGGCAATGCACTTAAATTCTATGCTTCTGTGAGACTTGATATAAGAAGATCATCACAGATAAAGGAAAATGAAAACGTCATCGGCAACAGGACTAAAGTTAAAGTTGTCAAAAATAAAGTTGCTCCGCCATTCAGAACAGCAGAATTTGACATCATTTACGGTGAGGGCATTTCCAAAACAGGCGAAATAATTGACATAGGAGTTGAACATAAAATCATCAACAAAAGCGGCTCATGGTTCAGCTATGGTGATACGAAACTTGGACAGGGCAGGGACTCTGTCAGGCAGTTATTATCCGATAACCCTGAATTGTCAGAAGAACTTGAAAATAAAATTAAAGAGGTTTTGAAGAGTTCGTAACCAATGCCATATCAAATATAAAATAGTTTAAATTTTACCCCCTCTGCTTCACTGCGTTCAGCATCTCCCCCCCCCCTACTGGTAGGGGGAGAAATAGAGGGGGTAAAAACAAAAAAATCATCGTTATGAATATTAAGAATATTAAAACACTCTTAACATTATTTGTAATTATTGTTTTTTATTCATGTGAAAACAATACGCACAGGATTAATGATTCCCTTGCAATTATAAAACCTGATAATGAGTCATGCCTTTCAAACGGTGGATGGAAATACGACAGGTATAAGGATCTGCCATCTCTGGATTCAGGTAAGTCAATGGTTATAGCTGATTTAAAGGGGCCTGGAATTATTACACATATTCACACTACTAGACACTTGCCTGAGGAGTTGATGTCGCGGGGAGTTGTGCTGATAATATATTTTGACGGTGCTACTGAACCTGCCGTTTTCTGCCCTCTTGCAGATTTTTTCGGAGACGGGTGTAACGGGAAAAGCATGAACTTCACATCTAATCTGATAGAATGTGCACCGTGGTGTTATAACTCATACATACCGATGCCATTTAAAAAGAGCGCGAAAGTCATTTTAAGGAATGATACAGAGAGGAATAAAAAAAATTACAGTTATGTCGAATGGGAAAAAATTCCGGAGTGGAATGATGATTATGGATATTTTCATGCTACTTATAAAAGGCAATCCTTTCAGCTGAATTTAGGTGCCTGCAAAACATTCTTCCATGTGGAGGGAAAAGGGCATTTTATCGGGAGGCAGTTCAGTATTGTTACAGACGACCCTTTTTACAGGGAAGCTTTTGCCATTATCATGGAAGGGAATAATGAAGTGGATATTGACGGAACGGAGAGAAAAATGGATTATCTTGGAACTGAAGATTCATATACTTTCAGCTGGGGATTTCGTGAAACATTTGCAGGGCTGCATGCAGGCATGCCGTATATCTCTTTGGGAGATACAAGCTATTTGTCAATATTCAGATTTCATGACCATATGCCCATCAGGTTTAATAAGGATCTGATATGGAAAATTAACTGGCAGTATGAATTTGAAGGTAAACAGAAGCAGGACCCCGAAAAAATAAGAGAAACTATTAAAAAAGGCGGGGGATGGGTTGATTATGCAACCGTGTTCTACTGGTATCAGAATATTCCCGGTGGTTATAAACATGATCCTTTGCCCCCTGTAGAAACAAGGCAGATAGAAATAATCAAAAAACAATAGAGTTTATACCAAATTAAACATAGTATTAATTTTGAAAAATTATAAGTAATCAGATATGTATAATTTCTTTGTGAGCCTTTGTGAAAACTCTGTGAACTTTTGTGAAACAGCTATTACACAGAGTTACACAAAGAAGACACAAAGCTGCACAAAGCAAATTCTAATATGTAAATTCAATAAAATACCTTATTTGGTATAAACTCTAATAAATGATGATGTTATGAAAAAATTAACAGGTATATTTTTTATAAGCATTTTTTTATTCTCATGCACTTGTAAGCATAATGTAAAGGAAACAAATACAGAAAATATCAGCAATGACAGTCTTCCAAAAGACATTTCATTTTTAAATGAAAAAATAAGCAAAGACCCCGGTAATGCTGATTTATACAACCAGCGGGCAAAACTCTACCTTGAAAAGCAGATGACAGACAATGCACTGAAGGATATAAGTAAAGCTCTTGAAATATCTTCTTCAGATCCTGATTATCTCTGCACTTTATCTGATGTGTATCTTGCCATGGGCAAAGTTCAGAATTGCGAAGATGCCTTGAAAAAGGCTGTTATGTTTAAACCTGAAAATACCGCCCCTCTTATTAAACTGGCACGCCTGTATCTCTATCTGAAAAAGTATGACAAATCCAAAGAATGCCTTGAAAAAGCCGTTCAGGTTGACAATTTTAACCCTCAGGCATATCTCATTATGGGTATGATATGGAAGGAAAAAGGAGATACGGCAAAAGCTGTGAAAAATTTTCAGAAAGCTGTTGAACAGGACCAGAAATTATTTGATGCTTACTGCCAGCTGGGGCTTGTTTTTGCTGGTAAAAATCCCGATTTTTCAATCAATTATTACAGGAACGCCATTAATGTCAATCCGCAGAGTGTTGAAGCAAGATATTCGTTGGGTATGGTTTACCAGCAGACAAATCAGTTTGAGAAAGCCATTGAAATGTACAAGTCAATAATACAGATAAACCCTTCATATAAGTTTTCCTATTTTAATCTCGGATACATATATCTTGTGCACCTTGAAAAGTATGATTCTTCAGCATATTATTTCACTAACGCAGTGAAAGCTGATACTGCTTATTTTGAAGCATATTACAACAGGGGATGTTCGTATGAACTTTTAAAAAACTACAGTAGGGCGGAAGCAGATTATAAAAGAGCACTGCAGATTAAACCTAATTACGAAAAGGCTGTGCAGGGATTAAATAGAATAGATAATATTACTTCTAAGCATAAATGATGAATTACAATATTTTTATCATCCCTTTTATTCTCTCTCTCTGTGCCGGATTGTCGACAGGTATAGGAAGCACAATAGCTTTATTTGCAAAAAAAACAAATACCAAATTTCTTTCTGTAGCTCTTGGATTTTCTGCCGGTGTTATGCTGTATGTGTCTTTTGTTGAACTTTTGTATGACGCAAGAAATACTTTAACGGGGCAATTAGGTGAAAATAATGGATTATGGATTACTGCTGCTGCATTTTTTACAGGTATATTTTTTATAGGAATTATTGATAAGTTGGTGCCTTCTTTTGAAAATCCACATGAAGCAAGAGCTGTTGAGGAAATGGACAGAAAAGAAAAATTTATTCACAAAAAAAGATTGTTAAGAGTTGGATTTTTTACAGCTCTGGTAATTGCAATACATAATTTTCCGGAAGGGATAGCCGTTTTTATAACATCAATTTCAGATGTATATCTTGGACTAGCAATATTCGTGGCTGTTGCCATTCATAATATACCGGAAGGGATAGCCGTTTCGGTACCGATATATCATGCTACAGGCAGCAGAAAAAAAGCATTCTGGTATTCTTTTCTGTCGGGGCTTGCTGAACCGCTGGGGGCATTGATTGCTTATTTTATAATTATTCCTTTTTTTGGACTCAGTAACTTCGTGCTGGGAATAATATTTGCCGCAACAGCCGGTATTATGGTGTTTTTGTCTCTTGATGAATTATTGCCGGCAGCAAGAGAATACGGAGAACATCACCTGTCAATATACGGATTAATAGCTGGTATGGCTGTTATGGCTGTCAGTTTGCTTATTATTAATTAAAAATATAAAACTTTATGAAAAAGATTATTTTGTTGTTAGTTGTGTCTGTACTACTTTCAGGATGTGTACAGAAAAGTAAAATCAAAAATTCAGAAAAAAGAAAAATTGACAAAGCTCTTTTTGCAAAAGGTGTAATGACTCCTGAGCTTCTGTGGAAACTCGGCAGGGTAAGCGATATTCAACTGTCGCCCGACAAAAAAACCATTCTTTACAGTATTAAATATTACGACCTTGACTCAAACAAAGGCAATGCGGATTTATATACAATTTCTGTTGAAGGCGGTGAACCCATACAGGTTACCGATTTCGAAGGCTCTGAATTCAACGGTATCTGGAGGCCTGACGGCAAAAAAATAGGATTTCTTTACCCTGATAAAAGCGGAGCAACACAGCTATGGGAAATGAATCCCGACGGCTCGGATAAAAAACAGGTTACAGATATTAAAGATGGAGTAAATGGATTTTCCTATTCTCCCACACTTGATAATATCCTTTTTATTAAAGATGTAAAACTTGATAAATCTCCTAATGATATTTATCCTGACCTGCCCAAAGCAAATGTTAAAATTGCCGAAGATCTCATGTACCGCCACTGGGACAGCTGGCATGATTATGCATACAGCCATATTTTTGTTGCTACTTATAAAGATGGGAATGTTGGTGAGTTAAAAGATATTATGAAAGATGAAACTTATGATTCTCCCATGATGCCTTATGGCGGAATGGAACAAATCAACTGGAGTTCTGATGGGAAACAGATTGCTTATGTATGTAAAAAACTTAAAGGCAAGGAATATGCGATTAGTACAAATTCCGAAATATATGTTTATAATACAGAAACAGGGAAAACAGAAAATATAAGCAATGGCTTTATGGGTTATGATTTTGACCCTGTTTTTTCTCCTGACGGAAACAAAATTGTATGGAAAAGTATGGCAACACCAGGCTGTGAATCTGACAAAGAAAGAATTATACTTTATGATTTCAAAACAAATACTTTTGAAGACCTTGCCAAAAACTTCGACCAGTGGTGCAGCAACTATACATGGAGCAGCAACGGAGAAAAGATATATTTCATCAGCGGCATCAATGCTACGTTTCAGATATATAACATAAATGTTGGCACTAAAGAAATCAAGCAGATAACACATGGACAGCATGATTACCAATCTTATGCCCTTGCTGATAATTCAATTATAGGGCTGAAGACGACAATGAACCTGCCCACGGAAATATTCAGAATTGATGAGGCAACAGGTAAAGAAACACAACTGACATTTACAAATAAAGAAGTTTATGACAACATAAAAACCGGAAATATTGAGGAACGTTGGATAACAACAACTGACAACAAGAAAATGCTCACATGGATAATATATCCTCCAAATTTTGATAAAAATAAAAAATACCCTGCAATACTTTTCTGCCAGGGAGGCCCGCAGAATGCAGTGAGCCAGAACTTTCACTACCGCTGGAATTTCCAGCTTATGGCTGCCAACGGTTATATTGTCATAGCTCCGAACAGAAGAGGATTACCTACTTTCGGGCAGGCATGGAACGACCAGATAAGCGGCGACTATGGCGGACAGAATATGAAAGATTATCTCAGCGCTGTTGACGAAATGGTTAAAGAACCTTATATTAACAAAGACAAGATTGGTGCTGTGGGTGCAAGCTACGGCGGTTTTTCTGTCTTTTGGCTGGCAGGGCACCACGAAAAAAGGTTTAAAGCATTCATTTCTCACTGCGGCATGTTTAACCTTGAATCACAGTATGCTTCCACTGAAGAATATTTCTTTCCGAATCACGACCTGGGCGGCCCGTACTGGCAGAACCCTAAGCCAAAAAGTTACAGCTATTCCCCTCACCTGTTTGTTGACAAATGGGATACACCGATCATGATAATATCAGGTTACAACGACTTCCGTATTCCATATACAGAAAGCCTGCAGGCTTTCAACTGCGCACAGCTCAAAGGTGTGCCCAGCAAACTTCTCATTTTTCCTGAAGAATCACATTTTGTGCTAAAACCACAGGATGCAGTATTATGGCAGAGAGAATTCTTTGGATGGCTTGATAAATGGCTGAAATAAAAAAGTTTTTTTAAATTGGCACAAAATTTGTTTGTTAACTTATATGTTATTAATCGAGGAATCCGAAAATCGTAAAGAGTAGGAATAATATTAAACTTTACAATTATGAAAAAAATTATTTTTAGTTTATTCGCCGTGGCAGTATCATCTGTATTGTTTGCCCAGACTTATGAGTATAAAGTTGTTACGGTCGTGGAATCAGTAGTCCCTATGGGGATAGGACGTTCACGTATTGTGGAAAGCCAGCAGCCAATGGATGTAAAACAGTTTACAACTGAGAGGACAGACGGTAAGGACAGTAAACAAGGCGATGTTGACCGCAGTGAAGCAAAGATTGATAAATTTGATGAAACCAAGTTGTTGAATTTTTTTAGCGGTGTAGGAATTAATTTTCAGAATATCGCTTCAAATGATGCATTGATATCATCAAAAATCAATGACATGATAAGCCAGGGATGGGAGCTGGCATTTGCATTCAGCGGTATTGAAAGCGACGGCGGAAAAGATGATGGTAATGGTATATACATTACAAGGTTTATTTTTAAAAAGAAAAAGTAAAAAATTATTAAAACTCAGTGTTAAAAAACCGTTAAAAAATTGTTAAAAAATACCATAATTTTTCTGCTATTTTCTTTCCCAATAACAATATTACATAAAAAACCAAAACT
>CAZSJF010000039.1:13036-13454 GCA_964606705.1 uncultured Bacteroidales bacterium | reverse complement strand
GCAAATTTATTTTTTCTATTCTGATTTTGGATTATGTAAGCAATAACATTATACTTATTTTTACAACATCAAATTGTTAATAATTTCTTTTTATTAAACAAAAATGGTTTAATGTCGGACAATAACAAATTTCCCATAGTAGCCAAGACAATTTTCGGACTGGAAGAAGTTCTTGCGGATGAACTTAGAGCATTAGGTGCGTCAGACATTAAAATCGGCAAGAGGGCTGTTGAATTTACAGGCGGTGAAAGGTTGTTATATGAATCGAATCTCTGGTGCAGAACGGCTTTGAGGATACTGAAACCGATAAAAGCGTTTAATGCCGCAGATGAAAAAGAACTTTATGATAATATAAAATCAATAGAGTGGTGGGAATACTTTGACATAAATAAAACCCAAAACCAAACACACCCAACAC
>CAZSJF010000039.1:7763-13026 GCA_964606705.1 uncultured Bacteroidales bacterium | reverse complement strand
TGTGTTGGGTGTGTTTGGGGGTGGTTTTACATAAATAAAACCATTGCTGTTGACGCAGTTGTGAACAACTCCACGTTTACAAATTCCCATTTTATCGCTTTGAAGTCAAAAGATGCTGTTGTTGACAAGTTCAGGGATAAGTACGGTTCGCGGCCATCTGTGAGCCTGGAAAACCCGGATATTATGATAAATATCCACATAAATCAGAATTTCTGCACGGTTTCCCTTGACAGTTCAGGGGAGTCGCTGCACAAAAGAGGGTATCGTGTTAATGCCGGTTCCGCTCCTGTAAGCGAGGTGCTGGCAGCAGGAATGGTAATACTGAGCGGATGGAAAAAAGACTGCAATTTCATTGATCCCATGTGTGGTTCGGGAACAATACTTATTGAAGCGGCATTGTTCGCAAACAATATCCCCCCGAATGTATTCAGGAAAAGTTTCAGCTTTCAGCACTGGAACGACTATGATGAAAAGCTGTGGCAGAAAATAGTGAAAGAATCGCTGGCGAAACAAACCGAATTTGAACATAAGATCATAGGCATAGATAAATCCCGCGAAGCCATTGAAATGGCTGGAGATAACATAAGATCTGCAAAGTTTCACAAGGACATAGAACTTGAGGTAAACTCAATGGAGGAATATGAGCCCCCGAAAGAAAAAGGTATTGTTATAACAAATCCTCCTTATGGCAGGAGAATAATGCAGGATGATATTATAAGTTTTTACAAAACAATAGGAGATGCTTTAAAAAAGAAATATATAAATTATGATGCATGGCTTATCACTTCGGATGCAGAGGCATTGAAATTTGTCGGACTGAGGTCATCAAAGAGAATACAAATATACAACGGACAGCTGGAATGCAGGTTTGTGAAATTTGAAATGTATGAGGGAAGCAGGAAGATTAAAAAACAGAAATGATTGAAGTAATATTGTGTCAAATATAAAAGTTTAATTTTTACCCCCTCTTTTTCTTCCCCTACTAGTAGGGGAAGATGTCAAACGTAGTGAGACAGAGGGGGTAAAAAGGATATATTAAAATTTATACTAATGATATTTGAAAATATTTATTGAACTTTTGTGTCAAGACAAAGAAAAGTAAGATAAAACAAAAGAAATGACAAAAGACAAATACTACGTAGTATGGAAAGGCCTCATACCCGGCATTTACAACACATGGCAGGAATGTGCGGAGCAGATAAAAGGCTTTACCGGGGCTGTATACAAGTCTTTTAAAAGCAGGGAGCTGGCAGAAGAAGCATTTAAGGATGACTATAAGAAATATTTTAATAAAGAATCCGCAGAAACAAAATCGGGGGATAAAAAACCGAAATTCGCCGGCAGTCCTGTTTTAGAAAGCCTTTCCGTTGATGCGGCATGCAGCGGCAATCCGGGTTTGATGGAATACAGGGGCGTTTATACAAAAACACGCAAAGAGATATTCCGAAAAGGGCCTTTCAGGCAGGGGACAAACAACATAGGTGAATTTCTCGCAGTAGTCCACGGACTGGCTTATCTTAAAAAGCGGAAAAGCAGCATTCCTGTTTATTCCGATTCCGTATCTGCAATGAGTTGGGTAAGGAAGAAAAAAATAAAAACCATGCTGGAAGAGACAGATGAAAACAAAGAACTTTTTAACCTGCTTGAAAGGGCATTAAAGTGGCTTAATGAGAATGAATACAGTTCTCCTGTTTTAAAATGGGAAACGGAAGTATGGGGTGAAATACCCGCTGATTTTGGAAGGAAGTAAATAGCCCGTAGGGCTTAAATAACAATAAAACAGCAACAAAACAAAACTCTATTGCCCATAGGGCATAAACTGTGTACAAAAAATATATACATTAATTCTTAATTCCCTACGGGAAAAACTTTATCAGCCAGATGTGTTTTTTATTATCATTATTGCCCTACGGGCAAATTCTTAATTTCTAAAAAATATACCCTATACTGATATTAAAACTGTGAAATAAAAGATGTTTTTTCTGAAAATCAGAGAAAGTTAAAAATTTTGAATAGCGGTTGTTCGGGTAATATTCTACAATGTTTTTGTCTGGATTCCACGAGTAGTATCTACTGTAAGAATAATTATATTTACCCGAAGTAATTCCTATAAGATTAATATTAATTCCGCCATTAATTATGATTTTTTTTGAACTATAATATATACCACCTACCATTTGCAATAATTCTTTATTACTGTTGTCGGTAATATCATAATCCCAATCACATCCGCTCAAATTTGTGATAATGAATTTATTATTATATAATATTTTCATTCCGATAGTTGGAAAAATTCTGATTTTCGTTTTTTTTAGAAAAAGAAAATCATATTGATAAAATAAATTAAAATCTTTTATATCATTTTCTAAATAGCTATAAACTAAATAATAATCTGAAATATTTTTTTTGATATATCCTATTCCCAGAGTATGTACGTTCATTTTTTTTGTATAATAATGTAAATTAAGAAAAGGAAGAAACCTGTCAAAGAATTCTGTACCCGAATGCTCATAGAATGACCAGTAATATGCATTTTCTTTGTTTTGTGGAGTTGGAAATTTCTCGCATCCATCATTAAAACTGCGTGGTAAATAAAATGACAACTCAAAAGATAAAGCAAGTTTATTGCGAATATTTATTTCTTTTTTGGGTTTAGGAATAGTATCGAAAAGAGGGTGGAAAGTTTTATTTTTTATTTTATGTTTATATTTATATCCAGCAGAAATACTGAATGAAGGAAAAAAACTATTTGCTATCCAATAATAATTATATTTTATCACTGGATTTATAAATACAACTTTATCATTAAAATTAAATAAATTAACTTTAAAACCGCTTCCGATAAAACAACCAAATAAACTAACTCCTAGTTCATTTGTATTGAAAAGAGTTTTTTTATTATTCAGAGGAAAATCTATGATACCAAAAACAGGTGAACAAAGGAAAGTGACCGGAAAAGGTGCGTAAAAACATAATTTATTATTATATTTCGTAGTCATTAATAAATCACTCTGAATCCCATATCCAATAAAAAACTTTTTTTTGTTTATTATTTGCTCATATTTAAAATGAAAGTTTAAAAAGGTAGTGTCACCTTCATAATAATGATCGGGTATGTAATTCATGTATTCCGTACCTAAAGAATATTCATTAAACGTTGTTTTATATAAGGTGCTGTCTGAAAAATCCTGAAAAGAGTTATTATTAAGTTTTTTCTCAAAGGAGTCCGGAAGGGATAAAGAATCAGCATTCTGCCCGAAAGAAAAGGAAAGAGATAAAGAGACAATTAACGATATGATAAATGTTTTTTTCAAAATTTATATGTTAGTCTTGTAAAACGCACAAATGTCCTTTTTATTAACAAATTTAGTGAAAAAATATCACTCTGTATATTTTCATCGAACTGTAATTGATTAAAGTATTTTTGCAACTAATAAACAGAATTATTTATTCTATATATAATTCTTTAACCACAAAGGACACGAAAAAAGGCACAGAGAACACAGAGTAATAGATGTTTTGATATGTAACCTTTGTGAACTTTGTGAAATTTTCTCTGTGCGCTTTGTGGTAAAAATATTTAACCGGCTAAGTATTTTAGTCACTTTAAATACTTGTTAAATACTTTATTCTTATATTTGTTTCTATATATAACATAAATACAAACTAATGGAAACAGTAGTCAGCGGCATAAGGCCTACAGGAAATCTTCATCTGGGAAATTATTTCGGGGCATTGAAAAACTTCGTTAAAATGCAGGAGGAGAATAAATGCTTTTTTTTCATTGCGGATTACCACTCCCTCACAACACATCCCACTCCCGAGAACCTGCATGGCAGCGTTAAACAGGTGCTTGCAGAATATCTTGCCTGCGGCATTGACCCTGATAAAGCTGTTCTATACCTGCAGAGCGACATCCCTGAAATACCAGAGCTTTACATGCTGCTGAATATGAATGCCTACCTGGGCGAACTGGAAAGATGCTCCTCTTACAAAGATAAAATACGCACACAACCCGATAATGTCAATGCAGGACTGCTCACATATCCTACCCTGATGGCTGCGGATATCATCATTCATAAAGCTACGAAAGTCCCTGTAGGTAAGGACCAGGAACAGCACCTTGAGATGACAAGGACTTTTGTCAACAGGTTCAACCGCCTTTATAAAGTGAATTGTTTTCCCGAACCTTATGCATATAACTTTGGCGAGGAATTGATTAAAATTCCGGGGCTTGACGGCAGCACCAAGATGTCGAAAACTGACAGCAATAACTCTGCAATATTCCTTGCTGATGAAGCCGGAGTTATTGAGAAAAAAGTCATGCGTGCAGTTACCGACAGCGGCCCTGCGCAGAAGAACCAGCAGAAACCGCAGTCTGTGCAGAACCTGTTTGACATTATGAAAGTTGTTTCAACACCTGAAACATACAAACATTTTGAAGAGTTGTATAACAAATGCGAGATACGCTACGGCGACATGAAAAAACAGCTTGCCACTGATATGGTCGCATTTACCGCACCTTTCCGTGAAAAAATACTGAGTATTGCCTCTGACGGCAAGTACCTGAAAAAAGTGGTTAAGCAGGGTGCTGAAAAAGCACGCGAGAGCGCTTCAAAGACCATAAAGGAAGTAAGGGATATCATCGGATTTAAAGCATTCTGATCTTTAGATGGCGAAATATATTGATACGGAAAAACAGCCTGAAAAAGCCATATTGCTCGGAGTTATCACTCATCAGCAGGATGAACTGAAAACACAGGATTACCTTAAAGAGCTTGCTTTTTTGTTTGACACTGCCGGCGGTGTTGTAATAAAACATTTCACCCAGAAACTTGAATATCCTAATCCCAGGACATATATAGGCACGGGAAAACTCTCGGAAGTCAGAGATTTTGTGGAATCACAGAGAATCGATGTTGCTGTCTTTGATGATGAGCTTTCAGCCTCGCAGATACGCAATCTTGAAAAGACACTGAAATGCAAAATCCTTGACAGGACCAATCTCATCCTCGACATCTTTGCAAAAAGGGCAAGGACCTCTTATGCAAAAACACAGGTGGAACTTGCGCAATATGAATACCTGCTGCCGCGGCTGACAAGGATGTGGACGCACCTTGAAAGGCAGAGGGGCGGTATAGGGCTGAGAGGGCCGGGAGAAACCGAACTGGAAACAGACAGGCGTATCATACGCGACAAAATCTCGCTTCTGAAAAGTAAACTCAAAGCCATTGACAGGCAAAAGACAACACAAAGGAAAAAA
>CAZSJF010000039.1:0-7663 GCA_964606705.1 uncultured Bacteroidales bacterium | reverse complement strand
CCGAGGATAAATTGTTTGCCACACTCGACACGACAGTAAGAAAAGTGGTGATAAAAAACCTTCCGTTTCTGTTGTCAGATACAGTGGGTTTTATCAGGAAACTGCCGCACGGGCTGATAGAATCGTTCAAGTCAACACTCGATGAGATAAGGAATGCCGATGTCCTTCTGCATATTGTTGACATTTCACATCCCAACTTTGAGGAGCAGATAAAGGTTGTAAAGCAAACCCTTGCTGAAATCAAAGCTGTTGATAAACCGACGATAATCGTATTCAATAAAACAGATGCATATACATACACTCAAAAGGAAGCCGATGACCTGACACCCGTAACTCCGGAAAACTACAGCCTTGACGATTTGAAAAACACATGGATGGCGAAATCCAACATGCCCTGCCTGTTTATCTCTGCACTGAAAAAAGAAAATATTAATGAATTAAAGGAATTTGTTTACGATACTGCCAGCGAAATCCACAGCAGGATATACCCGTATAATAATTTTCTGTATTAGGGTTTATACAGAATTAAAAATTATAGTATTAAATTTGAATAAATATAAGTAGCAGAGTGTGTGTAATTTCTTTGTGAACCTTTGTGGAAACTCTGTGAATCTTTGTGAAATAGCTATTACACAAAGTCGCACAAAGAAGACACAGAGTTACACAAAGTAAACTAAAAGCGTGTAAATTAATAAAATACTTTATTCGGTATAAACTCTATTAGACTGAATTTTTATTTTGCAAAAATATTTTTATCTTTATAGTTGTAAATTGACATGATTATGAAACTGTTGTCCCGGCTTTTTATTACATCCGGAAAATTCTGGGTTTTCTGCATCTTTTTCTGTTGCATATCCGGAATCTATTCTCAGGGTTCTGATTCAAGCATATTTTACGTAACAGGGAGCTCGAAAAAAATATGCCAGCTTGTTGGAGATACAGACAGGCAGTTCAAGCAGCCGACACAGAATCTGACAAACACTAATTATTCCATGCCCTGCACTGATCTTGGCAGTTCATTTGAACATGATGGCAGACTGTATTTTCTTTTCGGAGATATTCCTGTTGCCGGGTTTCCAGACCCTATAGCTTTCAGCACCGACACTACGCCGGAAGATGGCATCGGGCTTACTTTCGTTACTTACCCGTCGGGTGTTTATAAACCTGTGGATGTTCCCGGTATAAATCATGGTCCATATGAAATACCTGTAGAAGGAGTTAGTGTTAACGGCAAAATGTATGTTTATCTTGTTACAAATTTTGACATTCCTTCAGGAATATATGAGAGGTCTGTAGTGGCTGTATCAACAGATAGCGGCAGTACGTTTGAATATCTGTACAATTTTTCCGACTGGTATTTTATGAATGTGAGTGTGGATAAAGTGAAGGTTAGCGACTGGCCGCACTTGCCGCAGACGTCAAGCAGTGAAGGGCTGCTGATTTTCGGAGCGGGAAATCCTTACCGCGGAAGCGATGTGAGGCTGGCATTCCAGCCGGTAGACAGCATTGATTCGGATGAGAGGATAAAATATTTAACCGGCCTCGACGGCTCAGGCAACCCTGTGTGGGGAGAGTCGGAGTATGATGCGGTGGCTTTGTTTACCCAGCCGTGTGTGGGAGAGTTCTCAGTGTCATACAATGAATTCGTTAAAAAGTGGATTATGATGTATAATTGTTTAGACCCAAGAGGAATAAATTTCAGGTCGGCAGATTTTCCATGGGGGCCGTGGTCAGCAGAACAGGTGTTATTTAATCCCGGTACTGACAGCGGTTATTGTTACTTTATGCATGCAAGCTGGAATGAATACGGAAATTGTGACTCTGTCTTTGACCCCGGAAGAGAAAACGACTGGGGCGGTGAATACGGGCCATATCAGATTGATAAATTTGCTACCGGAACAGATACATCCACTACTATTTATTTCACCATGTCGACATGGAACCCGTATACCGTTGTCCTGATGAGATCAGCACTGGTGAAACGGAAATCAGAAAATTCAGTTTGTGATCACGGTAAAGTTGATAATTTGCCATTTTCTGTTTTTCCCAATCCTCTTAAAGAACAGGGAACAATATCATTCAGTATTGAAACCACGGAAAATATTTCCGTGTCAGTTTATGATCAGATGGGAAGAATGATAACAACATTGTTTGATGGCAGGCTTGAAAAAGGAACTCATAATGTTGATTTTAAAACCGGTGATCTGTGCAATGGTTTATATAATATTGTTATGACTTCTGATACGAAAAAATATAATTATAAACTTGTTGTATTGAAATAGGGATTAGTCAGGCCTTTCACAGGAATACTTCATTTTTTGTTATCGCAATCTTATTTTGTAACTAATCAGTGTCTTATAATTTTTCAATGTTTTTGTTCACGCAGAGAGCGCAAAGTACGCAAATATCCGAAATTCATAATAATAAAATCTTGGCGAGCTTTGCGTAATACTTAGCGGCCTTTGCGTGAAACTACAATTTACTGTCTTATAATCAGAATAATAAAATAATATCATGAATTTATAATACGATACTGAATTAGTTACCTTATTTTTAATAAATTTGCTCATCAGTTTTTATGAAGTCAGATAAATAAATCATTAAATCACCAAATCACTAAATCAAAAAATAAAGATATGTCAAATCTCAGATTCAAATCTTTAGCAATAACTTTAACAAGGCAGCCTGTCAAAGCTGATGTCCCGAAGGAAAAAATTTCCGATTATTTCGGAATAAACACTTTTAACAACATATCAATGCTCGAATTCCTTACGGAAGAAGCATATAAAAAAGTTAAGAATTCTGTTGAGAAAGGCGAGAAGATTGACAGGGATGTATCCGATCAGATTGCTTCTTCATTGAAATCATGGGCTATGGGCAAAGGTGCCACACATTATACACACTGGTTTCAGCCGCTGACGGGAGAAACTGCCGAGAAGCATGATGCATTTATTAATCCGCGTGAGCATGGCATTACCATTGAACAGCTGAAAGGGCAGCAGCTCATACAGCAGGAGCCTGATGCTTCAAGCTTCCCCCACGGTGGCATAAGAAATACTTTTGAAGCACGGGGATATACGGCATGGGACCCTACGTCTCCAGCTTTTATTATGGATAAGACGTTATGCATACCAACAATATTTGTTTCATACACAGGTGAAGCGTTGGATTACAAGACCCCTTTGCTCAAAGCGCTTGATGCCGTTGACAGAGCTGCTACGGATATATGCGGCTATTTTGACAGGAATGTTACAAAAGTTAATGCTACACTGGGAATAGAGCAGGAATATTTTCTTGTGGATTCTTCTTTATATGATGCCCGCCCCGACCTTATTCTCACAGGAAGGACTGTCTTCGGTCATGCTTCGGCAAAAGACCAGCAGCTGGCAGACCATTACTTTGGCATAATTCCGGAAAGGGTAATTGAATTCATGAAAGATTTTGAAGTGGAAGCCCATAAACTCGGGATACCGCTTAAGACAAGGCATAACGAAGTTGCTCCTAACCAGTTTGAATGTGCCCCGTTATATGAAGAGGCAAATGTAGCCGTTGACCATAACCAGCTGCTCATGCACCTCATCAAGAAGGTTGCAAAGAAACATAATTTCACCGTGCTGCTTCATGAAAAACCTTATGCAGCCGTCAACGGCTCGGGGAAGCACAGCAACTGGTCGCTCATGACAAATCATGGTGACAATCTTTTTTCTCCGGGAAAAACTCCAAAGACAAACCTGAGGTTCCTGGCTTTTCTTGTCAATGTACTTAAAGCCGTTTATAATTATTCCGACCTTATCAGGTCCTGCGTTGCTTCTGCTTCAAACGACCTGAGGCTTGGCGCACACGAGGCCCCGCCTGCAATAATTTCTGTTTTTATAGGAACACAGCTTACAAATATCCTTGACCAGATTGAGAAAAAAGGAAAACTGTCTTCAGGGAAAGAAGAAGAGATGAATCTTGACATACCTAAAATACCTGAGATACTTTTTGATAATACTGACAGGAACAGAACCTCGCCTTTTGCTTTTACCGGTGATAAATTTGAATTCCGTGCTGTCGGATCTTCCGCTAACTGCTCTCAGGCAATGACAGTATTGAATACAGTCGTCGCTGACCAGCTCAAGCAATTTAAAAGTGAAGTAGATTCACTTATATCAAAAGGTGTGCATAAAAATACAGCTGTTCTTAAAGTGATTAAAAAATACATTGCCGAATCAAAGAAAATACGCTTTGAAGGCAACAGCTATTCTGAAGAATGGATTAAAGAAGCGGGAAAAAGGGGATTGCCTAATATCAAATCCACACCGCAGGCGTTAAAGTCATTAATAACAGCTAAAGCATTAAAGCTGTTTGAAGAAAATAAAATTTTTACTAAAAGGGAAATACAGGCAAGGTATGAGATAAGGATTGAGGATTATACAAAAAAGATACAGATAGAATCCAGAATAATCGGTGATATAGCTACGAACCACATCATCCCGATAGCAATAAAATACCAGAACACACTTATAGAAAATGTCATGGGCCTTAAAAATATCCTGAATGCAAAAGAGGCGGATGCTCTTTCATCAAACCAGATAGGAACTATAAAACAGATTTCCGAATACATAAACGGCATTAAAACAAATGTTGAAAAAATGATTGATGAACGCAAAAAAGCCAACAGGATAGCAGACAGTTCAGAAAAAGCAATATATTATAACGGGAAAGTTTTGCCGTTTTTTGAGATCATCCGCAACTATGTTGACAAGCTTGAGCTTATGGTTGACAATGAACTCTGGCCATTGCCTAAATACAGGGAACTGCTGTTTGTGAAATAGTATGTCGTAATTCCCAGAAGGTATTATATAACAGGAATTTCAGAGATTTTTTAAGAAAAAGTACTGTCCTTTACACTTTAGAAAAAATATTTAAGAAAAATCATTTTTATAATAATAAGAATGTTAATTTTGGATCATTATATTAATTAAAAAATAAAATTATTATGGGTGGATTTTTTGGTACTATTTCAAAGACAGACTGCGTAAGAGATTTATTTTACGGAACAGATTATAATTCTCATCTGGGAACGAAAAGAGGCGGCCTTGCAGTCATGGGCCCGAACGGATTTAAAAGGTCAATACACAATATTGAAAGTGATTATTTCAGGTCGAAGTTTGAATCTGAACTGCGTGAATTCTCCGGTAACAGCGGAATAGGTGTCATCAGTGATACTGATGCACAGCCTATTATCATCAACTCCCATCTTGGCAAGTTTGCCATTGTTACTGTTGGTAAAATAAACAATATTGAAGAGATTGAAAAGAAAATGCTTGATAAAAACAGGCATTTTGCCGAAACAAGCTCGGGTGGTATAAATCCTACTGAACTGGTGGCAATGCTTATCAATGAAGGGGAATCGATAGAAAAAGGCATAGAAATTGTTTATGACAGTATCAAAGGTTCATGTTCAATGCTTTTGCTGACAAAGGAAGGTATTTATGCAGCAAGGGACAAGTTTGGAAGAACTCCTATCATAATAGGAAAAAAAGATGGTGCTTATGCTCTCAGTTCCGAAACATGTTGCTTTCCTACACTCGGTTATGAGGTCGACAAATACATAGGCCCCGGAGAAATTGTTCTTGTGACGCCTGACGGATATACACAGAAGAGAAAACCGAATGAAAAAATGCAGGTATGTTCGTTCCTGTGGGTGTATTACGGTTACCCTGCTTCAAGTTACGAAGGGATAAATGTGGAACAATGCCGTTACAAATGTGGTGCTGCTCTTGCCAAAAATGATGATACCCAGATAGACTGTGTTGCAGGCATTCCTGATTCGGGCACAGGACATGCAATAGGATATGCCACGGAAAAGAAGGTGCCTCATATACGCCCGTACGTGAAATACACTCCTACATGGCCGAGAAGTTTTATGCCGCAGAATCAGGAAACCAGGGATATCGTTGCCAGAATGAAACTTATTCCTGTCAGGGAACTTATTGAAGGTAAAAGAATATTGTTCTGCGAAGATTCAATAGTAAGAGGGACACAGCTGAAAGACAATATTCAGATTTTGTACAGCTATAAAGCAAAGGAGATACACATGAGGCCTGCATGCCCTATACTTTTGTTTTCATGTGAATTTCTTAATTTTTCATCTTCCCGTTCAATACTTGACCTTGCAGGGCGCATTGCAATAAAGGAAATTGAAGGCGCTCATGATAAAAATTTAGATGAATACTGCAAATGCGGTTCGGCAAAATATAAAGACATGGTGGAAAGCATCAGGAAAAGGCTGAAGCTTACAACACTGAAATATCAGAAACTGGAAGACCTTGTTGAAGCCATAGGCCTGCCGAAAGAAAAGTTATGCACCCATTGCTGGGACGGGACAAGTTATTCGTAATTTATAAAATCATTTCTTGCCGTTTGAAATCTCCGTGATTTCTATATCTTCATTTTCAGGTTCGGAGATGGTGTACATGTTTTTGGTATAGTCAGACATTGGATAAACCAGCAATATGTTGTTATCAGGAAATTGTTTGTTGATTTTATTAAAGATGTTTTCAAACCGGATCTGATATGAAACGGAATTTTTTCTCGCTGAAACAATGATGACAATATCATCATGCCTTATATCTTTTGACAGTGCCAGGAAGTCATCGAAATTATCAGTTTCCTGATAGGAAAAATTGACTTTTGACCTGATACTTTGAAGATATTTGCTTATAACATATTTTGTTTTGTCGCTGCAATAAATCAGGACATTATGGTTTAATTCATTTGCAAGAAAGTTGACTTTCCTAAGCCAGTATTCAAATCCGTCTTCAAGTTCCGCAAGCTGAGGGCAGTTAAGGACTATCCTTTTGCTGGTATTTAAAGATTTTTTTATGTTGCACAGGAAGATATTTTTTTCAATGGTTTCAATAATATTTTCCACTTTCTGCCCGAAGATTTTATCCAGAAGAGATTCTTTTCCCGGCCATCCCATTACTATTATGTTTGCCATTGTTTCCCTTGAAGCTCTCATTATCCCGCCTGCAACGTTGTAATCTATTGTGACAATTGTATTTATTTTTGTTTCCAGGGATGTTGCATAGCTCACGGAATCTTCAAGCTCCTGCTTTACTTTTATTAATTTTTTTTCTGCATCCGCATCATTATTTAATACAGAAAGTATATTTATGGGATAAGAGGATTTCTTGTCTTTTATCAGTACGGAAAAATCCAGCAGTGATTGAATATCTTCGAAGTCTGAAACAGGAACAAGAATGCTTCCCTGCTGCTTATGGAATTCCGATTCTTCTTTTTTTGAAGATGGCACTTGTTCCACCAGGATGGTCTTTTTTGAAGCCGCTTCTGTGGTAAAGGAAGCCACAATGCATGTTACAAGAATAAGAATAATAGTGCCGTTAAGAATATTTACATCTATTATGCCTGCCTTATAGCCTATCAGAATAACTGCCAGTGTAGCGGCTGCATGCGAACTGCTTAACCCGAAAATAAGCAGCCTTTGTGTAGCGGAAAATTTGAATATTAATTGTGTGACATGTGCGGCTATCCATTTTCCTGTCAGTGCAACAACTGACAGTATTAATGCAATGATCAGTGCTGTCGGGCCCTTTAGCAAAACAGTCACGTCAACAATCATCCCTACACTGATAAGAAAAAAAGGTATGAAAAT
>CAZSJF010000038.1:7971-13469 GCA_964606705.1 uncultured Bacteroidales bacterium | reverse complement strand
TTTATAAAGATTATATATAAAAACTGAAAAATAATAAACAGATTTATCAATTTGCTATTCCATGCTTTTTATCCTTTTTATAGAATCTCATACTATCACATTTAGTGGAGGAGCATGTACTTAAAAATATCAACATAAAAACAGCCATTATCAACAAAAAAAATTTTTTCATAAAATAAATTTTGAAATAAGGGGTTAAATTTATTACTTTTGTTTTTCTTATAAAAATATAATCTACATAATTATGAAAAAACCATTTAGAATTTTATTATCAATATTCTTATGTTATACATTTATATCTATAAATCCATTCTCTTCTTTTGCTCAACGCGGGAATTTTAATCTCGGCGTTAAGAACTGGATAAATATAGGTGTGAAAGGCGGCTATGGGATTTCTTTTCTCAACAATAAAAACATATTTCAGGATGACAATATTATGCCCAGTTATTTTACGCCAAGCTACTTTTACGGGGGAAAAATGGGATTTAATTTCAACGATTATGTAGGAATTATGCTTGAGATAACACCATACACGTTCGGGCAGGAATATAAGATAACCCCAAACCGTGGCTACAGCGATACATGTTATAATAAACTTATTACAGGAAAATCTTTTGACATTCCTGTTTTATTAAGAATTACTACCGACAAAAAAACCTATGTGGAAGCAGGTATCAAATTCTGTAAAATTTCAGGTGTTACAGAGACCAACTCCTCAGATTATGTGTTAGCCGGCCTTAACACTAACGAACAGGATGTAATGACAAAATTCAATAAGAGTTACAATAGTTTAATTTTTGGCGTAGGCGGTGCTGTTGTCAAAGGGTATTCCTTCGATATGACTTTAGGTTTCAGGCTTAATTATGCTCTTGATGATGCAATTACTGACCCTAAATTCCCTTTCACTAATGATCCTTACAGGCCATCTTACGAAATAGGCAAAACAAACATTGTTTCTGTACAGGCTGTGCTTGAATTCAATTATTATCTCTGCTATTTTGCCAGATCATCATGCGGAAGAAAGTCTGGGTTCCAGTTTTTCTGATAATCAGAAATTCAACACATAAGACCCTGATTCCGAGACCGAATAACATTCAATATTTAACTTTTTACATTCACCTTTCCACTTTCTCATTTTCCAATAGGAACAGGACGAATCAATAATGATCTTCTTTGACTTATATTGTTTCAGTAATTCTGAAATACCTGTATTTACATTATCTGCCAGTATCAGAACATCTGCTTTTATTGACGATTCATTATTAAAATAAAAATTATTATTATTAACAATCACTATCCTGAAACTGCCAAACTGAATAAAATTATTCCTTTTATATATTAAAACCCGTTCATCTTTAAAAAACATTGCAGAATTAACATCTTTTATCACCGTATTTTTCAATCCGGAACATATCCAGTTATTGCGCAAATGAAAATCCTGTTTTTTCACATTATTCAACAGTAAAGAGTCTGCAAACAGAATATTTTTATTTCCGCTGATAAAATCATATACAGAACTCTTACCTACATTGTAAACAATAAATCTCCTTTGATTATTGTTATTATATGCTTTGTACAATTAAAATAACGACAGCAATATCATAAGCATTAAAGCATATTTCAGAAACATCTTGTTATTACGAATAAAAAACACTATCAGGGCCAAAATAATCAGGTATATCAATATCATTTCCGTCGTATTTACAGAAATCCCTCTTAATACTGCAAAAGGCAGGTTCTCTATATACTTCACTAAGAAATTCAATGTTTTAACAATAATTATCAAAATATCTGCAATTATCATGGATAACCAGCTGAAAAAAGAGGAAAGAAGAACAAGTATGCCTGAATAGATGAGCAGGCTGGAAAGAGGAATAACGATAAGATTGGTTATAAGAAAATAATTCGGAAACTGATGAAAATAAAAAAGCCCCAATGGAAATGTTGCCAACTGTGCAGCTATAGAAACTGTGGTAATAGCCCATATTTTATTCAGCAGCCAGTTATCAGGCAGCCATAAACTGTTCAGCCCTGGCTGAATGGCAACAATGCCGAAAACAGCAATATATGACAACTGAAACCCTACATCCCTTATCACATAAGGATTTATTATGATAAGCAACAACGCAGAGGCAAGCAATGTATTGTATATATTGGTATGCCTGTTCATCATATCGCCGATTATCACAAAACTTATCATTGCTGCAGACCTTAGTACCGGCGGGGACAGGCCTGTAAGCAAAGCATAAAACCATATCAGCAGGACCAGAAAAATATTTTTGAATATTTTCCCGTACCTGTTCTTTTCAAGAAAGGACAACAGAAAATTCAACACAATATATATTATGCCGACATGAAGGCCCGATACACTCAATATATGCATGGCACCTGTTCCTGCATACTGTTTTATCAATTCAGGATCTATTTTTTCATCATAACCGAGAATTAATGCTGAAGTAACAGCATACTCCTGCCCTTCAATTCCGTTATCCTGAAATATTTTCAGCAATTTATCCCTCAACGAATAGGCAAAAGCAAAAAGTACATTCCCTTCATTGCTTTTCAGAAATTTCCATGTACCTGATTTTATATAAGCCTGATGATATATCCTTTTGTTCTCAAGATATTTTTTATAATTAAATTCATGCGGGTTTTGCGGAGGTTTTACTTCCTGAAAGTTCATATCCAGCAACAGACAATCACCATATTTTATATTTTCCGAAAGGCTGTCTTTTTCAAAATATGCCATTACCTTGCCTCTTAAATCAATCCAGTCCTTTCCTGTTTTTACACTTTTTATTTTTAATACTGTCTTATCCGATTTCCCTTTCCCTTCAATTGGTTCAAGAACTTCAGCTATTACAAACTGCCTGCTATTTACAATATTGCAGAAATGTAACGGGTTGTACTTTTCAACATTGTTTACAGTTAACTCAAACCCTGACAAAAAAACAAGTATGTTCAATACCAACCCTGCCAGCCACCTGTAGCGATAAACAGATATTTTATCCCCAAAAAAAATCAAAAAGGCAACAATCGTAAAAAGGCATGCAAACACAAATAAAGGGATATGGACATTTCTCTGGAGAGAGATTGCCAGAATTATTCCTGAAATAAAAGGAATAAAAAAACGAAACAAAGGATACTTATTCCATTTCACCGCAGTAAAGAATCATTTTATACTTTGATAATTTACAACCTTTACACCTTTGTAGTAAAAGCATATAATATCTTTATAATTATACCCTGACTTAGCCATACGCATAGCACCATACTGGCACAAACCAATGCCATGTCCGTATCCCCTGCCGTTGAATATCACTTTATCACCTTTATTTTCAATGGAAAAAAATGTTGACTTCAGCTTCAGATCGTCACGGATATCAGTTAAAGGTATATTATAACATAAGGAAGATTTTCTTTTTTTCTGCTTAAAAGACATCACAGAATCAAGCATTACAGAATCCTGAACAGGAAAATGGTACTTTACTGACAGATAATTAAGCCATTCTTTTGTTGTCATTTCTGCTGTCCATGTAGAATTTTTCTGATCACGGCAGAAAGTGTCAATTACAGATACCAGATAACTTAAAGGCTTCATCCATACATCTTCCGAATTGACAGTCTGCCCGCCGCAGTTGGAATGAAAAACAGCAGAAATCATATTCATAGAACTGTCAACAATAATATCTCCTGCTGTCTTTGATGCGGCCATCATGATATTGGTGTTTTTACACCTTCCTTTATATACCTGACAATGAACTTTACTACAAAGGTTATATCCATCAAGTACATGTTTATCCATATTTTCTAAAGCGTATGTTCTGCAAATAATAGCCTGTACCTTGTAATATTCTATACTTTCTTTCCATCCTCCGCCTTCCGCTTCCACTACTCCCGCGACATAACGTTCCAAATCAACATCATTAATAATAATAAATTTACCATTGTTTGCATATAATTTAAGATTATCATCATAAACACATTTCACTGTTTTTGAAATATCTGCAAAGTACATCCTGAGATAGTTAATAAACCCTTTGCCTTCAATATGTACAGAATCAAAAACTCCGATTTCCCCTTTTGCAGAACTCACGTGAATTTTGTTCTGCTTGGCAGAAAACTGCACGGAATCACCTTTAAGCAGGTTAAACACATTGTTTCCATTGTTGTGTATTTCATATTTACCTGATAACGGCACAATACTGAATGAAGATATATTCCTGTCGGAAAGAATCCTTACCTGGATATTAATCGCAAAAATCTGTACCGGAAGTATCAATAAAATCTGTATTATGCTCTTTAACATACACCCCCTGCCTTTTTTAAATCTTCAGTGATAAGCTGTGCTGTTTTTCTTGATGCACCGCTGCCCCCCAGTATTATTTTTAATTCCTTATAATCCTGAGAAAGTTTTGCCAAATGTTCTTTGTCGTATAATAATTTCCCCAGTTCCTGTTTTATATTATTCGTATTAAAATCCTGCTGGATCAGTTCTGCAACTACTTTCCTGTTCATTATAAGATTAACAAGAGAAATATACCTGACTTTAATAAAACTTTTAGCTATCAGATATGACAATGATATTGCATTATAACACACTACTTCCGGCACCTCAAATAAAGCTGTTTCAAGGGTAGCTGTGCCTGATGTAACCAGAGCTGCCTTTGCATTATTGAGCAGGTCGTAAGTCTGTCCGAAAATAATTCTGACATTCCCGTAACCTCTGATTATATTTTCATAAAATTCGGAATTAATTGATGAAGCACCGGCTATCACAAACTGAAAACCCTCAAAATAAGGAATTACACTTAACATTCCCGGTAAAATTTTCGATATCTCCTGTTTCCTGCTGCCTGGAAGTAAAGCAATAACAGGTTTTCCGTCAAGTTTATTATCCTTTATCAGTGCATCAAAGGGTTTATATTTTTTTCTATCTATCTCATCAAGTAAAGGATGCCCGACGAAATCAACTTTATAATTGTGCGATTTATAAAATTCTTCCTCAAAGGGCAGTATCACAAACATCTTATCAACAACCTTTCGTATTTTTTTAACCCTTGATTGTCTCCATGCCCACACCTGTGGTGAGATATAATAGTAAACTTTGAATCCTTTTTCCTTTGCAAACTCAGCAATACGAAGGTTGAATCCGGGGTAGTCAACCAGGATAACCGCATCAGGATTATATTCCAGAATATCATTCCTGCATAAACTTATATAATTCAGTATTTTCCTGAGATTTGCAAGCACCTCTACAAAGCCCATGTAAGCTCTGTCTTTGTAATGATTAACCGGTTCACCCCCCACACTTTTCATCAGGTCGCCGCCCCATAAACGAAAATCAGCTTTACTGTCTATAAGCTTTATTTCCTTCATCAGATTTGAAGCATGCAGATCTCCTGAAGCCTCACCTGCTATTATATAATACCTCATTTATTAAGAAGCTATAAATATTGTTTTATAATTTAACCCGACAACCAAACACACCCAACACA
>CAZSJF010000038.1:0-7961 GCA_964606705.1 uncultured Bacteroidales bacterium | reverse complement strand
TGTGTTGGGTGTGTTTGGTGTGGGGTTTCGGTAAATATCCTTACACTAAGGTATTATCTCTTAACCCGACAAACACAAAGGCATAGATAAAAGTTACTATCAATATTCCTCTGCCTGTCTTGTCAGCCTGCAAGGTTAAGAGATAATACCTTAGTGTAAGGATATTTACCGCTACTCCCACTAACTGTGCTGTTGAGTTTCTCAGATAAGGGATCCCGTTTCCAAGATACTGAATCAACAAATACAATATAAGATAAATTATTGCAGGTAATACGGAACCTATAATAATGCCAAATAATATAGAATCTTTTTTAAACATGTATTTTCCATTTTTTAAGTTTTTCCAGTGTATTGTATGAAGTAAGGTCAAGCTGTATAGGCACAACAGAAACATAATTATTGCTGAGCGCCCACACATCCGTATCCTTTCCTTTGTCGGTATATATAAAAGTGCCCCTTATCCAGTAATATTTCTTTTTCGCCGGCCCGATTTCTTCTTCATAACCTTCATCCCAGTATCCATTGGCCTGGCGGCAGATTTTCATTCCCTTTATCTCTCTGGATTTCACTGCGGGTATATTTACATTTAAACATACTCCATCAGGTAAGCCGTATTTTATAATATTTTCTGCAATAACCCTGACATATTTTCCTGTTGCACTGAAGTCAGCATCTGCAGAATAATCACAAAGGGAAAAACCTGCGGACGGTATATTAAGCATAGCTCCCTCAATGGCAGCAGCCATGGTTCCTGAATATATAACATTAATGGAAGAATTAACCCCGTGATTAATCCCCGAAAGAAGCAAATCGGGTTTTTCTGTTATAATCTTATCAGCAGATATTTTAACACAGTCAACAGGAGTGCCGTTACAGCTGTAAATATCAATTTCCGGACTGGCATGCAGTTTTTTATATCTTATTGGGGTTTTCATTGTTATTGCATGTCCCATACCTGACTGAGGCTCTTCGGGAGATACTACAACAAGTTTTCCGATTTTGTTTAAAGATTTAATGAGACTCTTAAGGCCAGGTGCATCTACACCGTCATCATTTGTTACTAATATCAAAGGCTTTTTCATCCAAATAAATCAATTAACATTTTTTAGTTTTTCCTGTATAGCTTCCACTGCTTTTTTCTGTGATTCCAATGTTGCTTTTGTATCTTCCTGGTCTTTTAGATTTGTTTCAATATCATTTTCCGCCTGTGTGATAGAATTCTTATACTTCTCAATGTCCTTATGCAATTTCTCATTATCCCCGACAAGATTGTCAAGTTTCTTTTCCAGTTTGGATTGTTCTTTTTCTGCTTCTCTCAATTGTTCTTCAATAGCTTTTTTAGTTACATCAACGGCAAAATCATATACTATTTTTTCGGCATCTTTGTATTTAGAAGAATGAAGGGATGATGAGAGGTATGCACCACCAAGATCAAATGCCACAATGAATTTGTAATTTTCTCCCTCACTTTCAGTCTTTGCATACACATCAACAGTATTGGGAGACAAGGAAGCAATAGTGGCATTATCAGCAAAAACCTCCCCTTTGGATGACACTTTAGCACCATAACCTTTCATAACGTCCTCCCATGCTTTTTCAATCATTTTCTCTGATGCCCCTGATATAACAACTGTAAGAGCATTATTTGAACCCCCTGCAATTTTTTCATTACGTTCTTTTACTGTAATTTTCTGTGCAAATACCAGGCTGACACAGAACATAAATATTAAACAGAAAAAGACTTTTTTCAATAACAAACTGTCTTTAACAAAACATATTCTATTTTTCATTTTATTATTTTTTAATAATTAAAAAACAAATCTATTAAATTACATCTAATTATCATCTATAGACGACAGAATTATTTCACATGCTCTTTTTATTTCATCTTCAGTTATGATAAGCGGAGGAGAAATCCTCAGGCAGTCAGGAGCAAACAAAAACCAATCTGTTACAACACCTTTTTCAATACACCTGTCTATAATCTTTTTATTGACTTCAAAACTCTCAAACTGCAATGCCATAAGCAATCCTTTTGAACGGATTTGCTTTATACCGGGATGTTTCAGCAATTTCAGAAACATTTTTTCCTTTGCAAGAACATCAGAATAAAGTTTTTCTCGCCTGATGACTTTCAGGTTTGCCAATGCTGCGGCACAACATACCGGATGCCCACCGAAAGTTGTTATATGTCCGAGAGGCGGGTTGATGCTTAATACAGACATTATTTCCTTTGAAGAAATAAAAGCACCTATAGGCATTCCACCTCCCATTCCCTTAGCAACAACAATAATATCAGGCACTGCATTGCTGTATTGCTCAAATCCCCATAATGTCCCTGTTCTGCCAAAAGCTGTCTGCACCTCATCAAATATCAGCAAAGTCCCTGTTTTATTACACCTGTTTCTTAATTCAGACAGAAATTTATCTTCAGTAATCCTCACACCTGCTTCTGCCTGAACAGGCTCTATAACAACACAGGCTGTCTTTTCAGATATAAGCTCAAGTTGATTGTAATTATTAAGTTCTATCAATTTAACATCCGGCAATAAGGGCCTGAATGGAATTTTCAGCCTTTCATCACCCATAATACTTAACGCACCATGTGTACTTCCATGATATGCATTTTTAAATGCAATAATTTCTGTCCTTCCTGTATATCTTTTAGCCAGCTTCAAAGCACCCTCAACAGCTTCACTGCCTGAATTGACAAAATATGTACAGTTAAGTTTTTCTGGCAGGCTGTCTGCTATCTCCTTTGCAAGCTGCACCTGTGGTGATAAAACATATTCGCCATAGCACATCACATGCATGTACTTTTCAAGCTGTTCATTAACTGCTTTTAATACTTCGTGATGCCTGTGACCTATATTGCTCACAGAAATTCCTGAAATCAGGTCAATATATGATTTTCCTGATTTGTCGTATAAATATACGCCTTCTGCTTTTTCTATCTCAAGCCCTAAAGGTATATCAGAAGTCTGAGCAAGGTATTGTAAAAATAAATTACGGTTCATCGGTATATCCTGAAACAAGCCTTAATATTATGCTTTATTTTTTTCTTAACATTTTGGCATTGTTTTCTCCTCCGTTGGCAATATAAACCAATGGAAGCGGCCTGTCTATTCCTTCCCTGCCATATTCCATATTATTCCATGGTGTTGCCGAAAGTACATTAGCAAGGTCCATCCAGTACTGCAGTCTTGCAGTGTTAAGATTCCAAGTCATGTGCAGATGGTTGGCAGGCGCATAATGCTTGTATTCATGCATAGTAGCATGTTTTGGAGTAAGGAACGTATGAGGCCATGTGGCATTCGACAGGTTACATACGGTATCAGAAATTTTCTTAGGCAGTTCAACAGTTACAGCTTCATCCCACACCATTGAGAACATGTCTGATAAAGAGCTGTATGCAAGCCTTGCAGCAATACCTTCAATTCCTCCGGGAGACCTGAATGTTACAGAGTTTCCTCCTCCCGGAAAATATTCATTATTTGCCAGAGGGAATGATATTTTCTTCATAATTTCCTTTTCGGAAGCTCCTGGCAGTGCGGCCCAGTCAAATGAAGCAGATCCCGAATTGTTTCCGTCAACAAATCCTTTGCTTACCCACAGTTCGTTGCCTTTTAAAGGAATTTTTAGTTTTTTGCAGAGATTTTTAACTTCCCAGTCTTCCCATACTTTTCTGAAGTCCATAAACAGTGGTGGGTTTCCGCCAGACAGCCATGTCATAAAGAGCTGTGTGAGCAGTGCCTGCACATCGGCTTCAGTAGCAAAGGGGACAACAGGTTTTTTGCCGTTATGGTCAAATGTTGAGTTAAACAAAGATTCCATCACGTCGGCAACAGGCAATGGAAGCCCTCTGAGGTCAGAACCCCATTCCAGCTGGCTCATAAACCCTCCGCCGACAGCATCAAGGTCTTTCATAATATCACGCAGGACAAGGTACATAGCAAGGCTCTGGTTGAATTTTTCATCCTGCTGTTTGTTTTTTATTTCAATCCTTCCTTTAGCATGCATATCAAGCCATGAACGTATTTCCTTTAACTCTATGACATCATAAGCCTTTTTGTTAAGCATGTCAGCAAGCAGTTTCATATCAAGGCGTGTTATTTCAAGCCCGAAAGTATTTCTTGTCTGAAGAATATGCGGCAGCGCAGTTTCCATACCCATTGAATCGTGGCCGAAAATCACAACTCTCCTGCCTTTTAATCCCTGGTATGCAACAGCGGCATAAAGCCAGTCAACAAGGTCTTTTTTCGTTTTGCCTGACATCTTCGGATTAAGCCCTTCATCAGGCCATGTCCCTACGTTGATATGCATCAGCCTTCCGTATTGTGAAAGCGCTCCTGAAACAGCATGAGTGAAAACAACACCCGGCTTTGGTGCACTGTTACCACAGGTAAAGTTTACCGGTGTATCTTCAGGAAAATGACTCAACAATGACATCAGCGTCAATTGCGGAAACGCCCATGTATCAGGAACTCCGACCAATACATTAACTCCGTTTTCTTTAAACTGCTTTGCAACAAAATCAGCTTCTTTTTCTGTATCTACAAGCACATCTGTATAAACCACAGGAACGACATAGCCATCAGGCAGTTTTATTGCACCGGCAATATCCTCAGCTGTAAGTTTAACAATATTCTGCGCTCTTTTTCTTGAGTCTTTGTCAATTCTAGGATCACCTGTTACAAATACGCCTATCACAGGACATCCTGTATTTCTGTTGATCTTGTCTGATAAAAGTCTTGCTTTCATATAAATTTATTTTTAGTTAAATATAGTTTTATTTAAACAAATATGATTTTTTGTTTTTTTACAAAAATACACTTTTATTATTATTTCTCAGAAAAACTATTTTCCAAACAATTAAATCGGGCTATTGTCGCCTGTAAAGGTCATACATTATTGTCTTTATATTGAGCCTTTCATATCCCGGCAAAGCATTTACTTTTGTTGTTTTCTTTATGATGTAAAATTCTTTGTTTTTACTTATTTCAAGATTAATATTAAAATACCTTATTAAATAACACTCCAGACTATATTCTTTATATACATCTGTTGTGCACCCTATTGAAGTATATTTCGGAAGAACCTTACCTATCAAATAAACATCATGCAACATATATCTGTCTCTTCCGATCTTCCCCTTCTGCATTAAAGAGAAACTTATTACACCAATAAACAAAAAAACACTTAACGCCAGAAGCACTTGAAATTTTCTGCTCTTAGTGTTAATTTGTTCTATAAAATGCAATATTACCGGAGCTATTAGTATTGAAAATCCTATTGCAAAAAATGGCAGCGAAGGGACAAAGTAAAATCCTTTTTGAACCATTGTAAACATCAAAGGAGCTGAACCCGATAAACCTACGGCTATAAAAAAAACAGATAAACGAATTTGATTAGAAAAACGCCATTTCACTTTTTTTAATACTGCAGTTAAAATAAATATGGTTACCAGCAATATTTGCGGCAATAGTTCACAAAACAGACGATACAAAATATAAAATCTGTTTTCAACCGTAGGGGCTTCATGAATACGGTTCAATACTCTTTTGAACACATAAAACGATAAACTTTCACTGCTCCCGGGTAAATTGAACAACAGGATATAAATGATAACAGGAACTCCTGCTATCACTGCAGTTTTCAGAATAATTTTCAACAGACTTGACTTTCTGTTTATTAACCAAAATAAAAAAGGGACTACTATCGGGAAAAAGCCGGGTACCCCTTTGCTCATTATCGCTAAAAAAACAAAGAAGCCTGCAAGCAGGGAAGTGCCCGTTTTATTTTGGGGCGACTGGATGACTTTATAAATAAATAACACAGCACACAGTGTAAATACCCCCATTGTATTTTCCTGCATATTATTTGAATAAGACCAAAAACAAACAGGAATAGTTATCCATAATATCAGCGGCAGCCATCCTGTATTTTTAAGTTTTCCCTCATTTTTAAAAATTTCTTTCCATAGCAGATTTATTAAAAATGCTGAGATACACATTATAAGAAAAGTATAAAAACGTTCTACATACATACTGTCGCCAAATATTTTAAAAAAAACTGATTGAATACCAAAAACAAGTGGGGGGTGTTCCTGGAAAGTTGATAATCCTGCACACCTATATGAGGGACTAAATTCCGGAAACCAAAAAGAGCCAATTCCCATGCTTAAATTATGCGACACACCAGCATAAAGCAAAGCATCCATAAACATTCCATCCTTAATGAGTGTTGGAACAGTCAGTCCGATTAAAACACTAAATGTAATCAGCCAAAACGGTGTTAGTCGGTTGAAAATTGTTTTTTTTAACATAATAAATTTCAACATTCTTCACATATAAAACCGCAAACTTCGTAGAACCGTTACTGTTTAATAAATTTCTTCACAGCCACATTTTTCTCTGTCTTCATTTCTACCAGGTAAACACCTTTTGAAAGTGTTCTGATATCTATATCAATAGTATTTAGATTCATGAAATGAGCACACATTACTTTCTTCCCCTGAATACTGAATATAGTTATACCTGTTTCTTTTGAATTTCCTGTATTATTTACAATTGTAATTCTGTCCCTTGCAGGATTGGGATATATCGAAAACAAATTCTGTGCATTCATGTTTTCATTAATTCCAATACCATTATTTGAGGCAATATTTGACCTCGAAGAATTAAATGATTTTGAAGGGCTGCAAGAGGTAGGGCTTATCACCTCCACCTGGTAATACAGATATCCCGAAGGAGCAGCTATGTCACTGTATTGCGTGTTGCCTCCGGGTGATGTTCCGATTAATATCAAACTGTCAGCCGCTTTTCCTCTGTAAATATTATATGTTGAAACAGTAAACCCCTGATAAGGGTCCCATATTAAATTCCATGTATTTCCCATTCCCTGGTTGATTGCCAGGTGCATGGTTTTATGCGGAGAACTTGTATCCGATTCAAGACCGCAATCATCTTTTATAGAAATCCTGTATCTGTTTGACTGTACGTCAGGATAAGAGCTTGTATCAACAAAAACACTCAGACTGTCGTAACTTACAGCGCCTATTTTCTGATATACATTTGTTATGTTGGTTTCCCTGTATATGTAAAATGAATCAATTGCTGATGACACAGGCTCGTCCCATATCACCATATTTTTATTAGTACTGTCAACACTTACCATACATATTTCAGTTACATCCATCGGCAATATCGAAACACCGGCATTATCTGTTGCTGTACATCCATTAGGCGTTGTTACAGTAACAGGATATATTGTATTGCTTGTAACTGTTGCGGCAGGATTTATAATAGTGTCATAATTCAATCCTGTGGAGGGCGACCAGTTATACGTCAGCGTTCCTGCTCCTGTGTAATTTGAAGTAACATTGTCTAATTGTGCAGTGCCGCCGCAGATTATAGTTTTATCAGAGCCTGCATCTGCTGTTAAAGGATTTACAATAACAGCAATATTATCTGTTGCACTGCAGCCGTTGGGTGTTGTTACAGTGACAGAATATGTCACATTATTTGTAACTGTTGCAGTAGGATTCAGGACAGTGTCATAATCTAATCCTGTGGCCGGTGACCAGTTATAAGTCAGCGTTCCTGCTCCTGTGTAATTTGTAGTCAAATTATTTATTTGTGCAGTACCTCCGCAGATTATGGTTTTATCAGATCCTGCATTTGCTGTTAAAGGATTTACATAAACGGTAATACTGTCAACTGCCTCACAACCATTAGGAGTTGTAACAGTAACATAATATTTAGTATTACTTATAACCGTTGCAGTCGGATTTAAAATGGTGTCATAATTCAGACCTGTATCAGGCGACCAGTTATAAGTAAGAGTTCCTGCCCCTGTATAATTTGAACTGACATTATCTAATTGTGCAGTACCACCGCAGATTATAGTTTTATCAGATCCTGCATTTGCTGTTAAAGGATTTACATAAACGGTAATACTGT
>CAZSJF010000037.1:0-13485 GCA_964606705.1 uncultured Bacteroidales bacterium | reverse complement strand
TTATCTGTGGCAGGATGGCAGCAGCGGCAATATGCTTACAGTTAAAGATTCAGGGATATACTATATTGAAATAACAGATACATGCGGAATAGTGTCAGATACGGTAAAAATAAGCATCTGTACCAGTCTTGTAATATATATACCAAACGTGTTCACTCCTGACGATGATGGCATGAATGATTTTTTTAAACCAATAGGTAACAATATTGAGGGATTTGAAATGTATATATTTGACCGGTGGGGGCAGATGATATATACAACTACAGATGTCAATACAGGCTGGGATGGGCTTTATAAAAACCAAAAATGTCCTGCAGGAGTATATTCATGGCTTATATTTTACAATGATACAGATGGCATAAAACATACCAAATACGGACATGTAGCTTTATTAAAATAAAACAGTCTTATGCAAAAGCAATTTGCTGCTGCAGCTTATAAAATGAATATGAATAACATTATAAAAGCAACTATTTTATTACAGATTATCTCACTCCAGTTATTTTCCCAGCAGGGTGAATGGACGTGGATGAATGGAAATAGTGCTCCGGGTTCTACAGGTGTATTTGGAACACAGGGAACCCCTGACCCCAACAACACACCACCTGCATTTTATGAAGCATGCGAATGGACTGATTTGCAGGGAAATTTCTGGTTGTTTGGTGGTTATGGAGTAATGGGAAACTGGTATAATGATTTATGGAAATATGATGTAACAACAAATGAATGGACATGGATTAACGGGCCCGGTATTCCAAATCAAATTGGTTCGTATGGTACTCAGGGGGTTCCGTCTGCAAGCAACATTCCTAGTTCCAGATGTGAAGCTTTTCCATCATGGACAGACAGTAATGGTAATTTATGGCTTTTTGGAGGACATGGTTATGATGCAACAGGTGCTTCGGGTAAATTAAGTGATTTATGGAAATATGATATCTCAACAAATGAATGGACATGGATGAAAGGAAGTAATATTTGCGACCAGACAGGTACTTATGGAACTATTACTGTCAGTGATCCTGCAAATTGCCCAGGCTCCCGTGATGAAACAAGCTGCTCATGGATTGTTAATGATGAATTATGGTTTTTTGGCGGAACTACAAACGGAGGAAATCATAATGATTTGTGGAAATATAACATTTCCACAAATGAATGGACATGGATGAAAGGAAGCAGTATGTTAAATCAGCTTGGCATTTATGGAACACAGGGTGTTTCTAATCCTGTAAATACACCCGGCGCAAGATGGATTTATACAAGATGGAAAGACAATAGTAACAATTTGTGGCTATGGGGAGGATATGGCTACAGTACTACATGGACACAAGGACACTTAAATGATCTGTGGAAGTATGATATCTCAACAAATGAATGGACATGGATAGGCGGCTCAAATACAATAGAAGATGCTGGTAATTATGGCACCAAGTGCGTTTCTTCTGTTAATTATCTCCCTCCTTCCAGATGTGGCAGCAGATCTTGCTGGACTGATGATTGTGGAAATTTCTGGTTGTTTGGAGGCTATACAATGCCCACGTCAAACTTACATAATGATTTATGGGTATATGAGCCAACTACAAATAAATGGAAATGGGTAAGCGGGAGCAGTTCGGTTGATCAACCAGGTATTTATGGAACCAAGGGTGTCTCAAGCCCCACTAATATGCCTGGCGGCAGATGCGGTTCCGATTCATGGATAGACGTGAATGGAAATCTCTGGCTTTTTGGCGGGTATGCATATAGTTGGCTTAATGATTTGTGGAGATATGTTATAGATCCAAGCTGTTCGGCAATTTCCGGCCTCCAAATCACAGTAAGCAATGATACTACTATTTGTGAAGGATCAAATGCAATAATAACAGCCGGCGGCGCTACCGATTATATATGGAGCAATGGAAGCACTGATGCATCAATAACAGTTTCTCCTTCAAACACTATAACTTATACAGTAACAGGAATGATTGGTTCATGCTCAGGTACAGATGAAATAATAGTAACAGTATATTCATTGCCAACAGTTAATGCAGGAAACGACACTGTTATATGTACAGGTACTACAGCAACCATAACAGCAACCGGAGCTTCAGATTATGAGTGGAATACAACAAGTACAAATGCTTCAATAACCGTATCACCGCAAAATAAAGCAACATATACAGTAACCGGCTCAAACGGACCATGTTCAGAAACAGATGAGATCGTTATAACAGTATATCCACTGCCAACAGTAAATTTAGGCACAGATACTTGTATTTTATCCGGAGTATCATATAATCTTAGTGTAAATTCAGGATTTGATGATTACCTGTGGCATAACGGAAGCAGCGGTAATACATTTACAGTTAATGATTCAGGAGTTTATTATGTAAAAATAACTGATACTTGTGGTATAGTATCGGATACAATAAATATAAGCATCTGTACTAATCTGGCAATATTTATACCAAACGTGTTCACTCCCGACGGTGATGGCACGAATGATTTTTTTAAACCAATAGGTAACAATATTGAGGAATTTGAAATGTATATATTTGACCGGTGGGGACAATTAATATTTGAAACAACAGATATTAACACAGGCTGGAATGGCAAATATAAAAATGAAATTTGTCCTGAAGGTATTTATACATGGGTGATTTTCTACAGAGGGTCAGATGACATAAGCAATAAAAAATACGGGCATGTTGCCTTGTTGAAATAATAAAGCCCTTGAGAATTTAACTGTACTCCAAGGGCTTTGTAAGATTTACCTGCTGTCTGTGACCAGGACTGTAAATGTGTCTACAAATATTATTATATAATTATCCTACACCCTAATTTGTTCTCATCTTTTAATATTTTTATTCCAACCTTTTTTATCTCCTTGTCGTTATATAAATATTGTATCTTTGTTTTAGTCGAATTAAAATAATTCATGAAAATAAACACATTTTTATACATAGTAGTATTCATACTATTTTTTTGTGGACTGGTTTCTTGTGGAAAAAAATGGAAGGAAACAACGGAAGTCAATTTTATTTTTGAAATTAATGATGAATCAAATGGCTATATTCAGTTTGATGAAGGATATATTATTTTACAGGATTTGGGATTCTCAGGTGATAGGGAACAAGGCAAAAAGGATGTTGATTTTGAACAAAATTATTATAATCAAGGGGAAGTAGCCAAAGTTTCTTTAGCAGGAACATCGAATAATTCTTATCCTGTTGAATTTGACATCCCTCAAGGCACTTACACAAGTATTAATATTCAAATAGAAACTTTTATACAACAAGGTGATGAATATGCTATCTTGCTTACAGGAACATTTATTAATGATACTAACAACATACCTTTGCGATTTGAATTTAATCAAGAAATATCCTTTACTATTAGAGCCGAAACCCAAAATGGAAATGGTGATATTGTTTTTGTTGAAGATAAACCTGCTGAAGCAACTGTGATACTAGATCCTATTTATTGGTTTGGCACTGTTTCAAAAAACATGCTAGAAAACGCTTCTATAAAAAATATTCAAGGTACTCCTACCTTAGTCATAAATCATGCATATAACAGCAATATATATGATATGGTTGTAGGGAGAATTACTGATGGGAACAAAGTGATTTTTAAACAATAACTATTTCGTAAATAGATCATAATGTCATTTGACAATAATTTCACAGAAGATAGCCTTATACAAGGCTGTATAAAAGGCAATAGAGAATCACAGAAATTATTGTATCAAAGATATGCTAAAGATATGTTTGGCATTTGTAAAGGATATACCAGTGATATTCCAAGTGCTAAAGATATATTACAAGATAGCTTTATAAAAGTATTTAAGTATATAAAAGATTTTAGGGGGGGGTCATTAGAAGGATGGATTAGATGTATCGTTATAAATACAGCTATTGATTTTTATCGTAAATCTATCCGCGAAATGAATGTGGTTGAATTAGAAGATCATATTAGTTCTGTTGACAGCGATATCTTGGAACAGTTAAGTGTTGAATATCTCCTGAAACTTGTTCAAAGACTGCCAGAAGGAGCCAGATTAATATTCAATTTATATACAATAGAAGGTTATTCGCATAAAGAAATTTCAAAAAAACTTAATATTAGCATAGGCACATCAAAATCACAGTTTAACCGTGCCAGAAATTTATTACAAAAATGGATTTTGCAATCTTATGATATAAAATCATATGAAGTCAGAGAAATATAATTATTTTATTAACAAGTATAAGATCCTGTTTCGGCAGTTCGCTGAAGAACCACCTGCTGACATATTCGAGAACATCTCCGACACATTAGATATTAATGATGTTTGGGAGGGAGTCTCTGCTACATTAGACAGGAAAGACAAAATAAAGCATTTTAAAAAAATCACACGTTATATTGTTGTTTCCCTATTGTTATTAATATCTATTGGAGAAATATTATTAGTTACTAACTATAACTTTAAGAAATATTTTACTAATGATAAAAAAGTAATTAATACAAAGAACGAAACACCAGATAATCCAATACTAATTCACCCAACCAAAAAAAATTATATATCATCCATATTAAATACAGGGGGGGGGAATATAAATGATAACCATACTGTTCCTAATGAAGAAAAAAATGATCTAAAAAAAGAACAAATGGAATCAAATCTTATTATAGCCACATTTAATAAAAATAAATCAGAAACCACTAATAATGTAGCAGGACAAGGCATATTAGGGAATAATAACAACAATGATATAAAATTAAGTTATATAAAGCCTATTCAGATTTTAAAAATTGATGGAGTAAATAAAAAAGATAATTTATCATTAGAAAACAACTTTTCAATTGACAATATTCTTATCACAGAATCCTCTGTTCAGAAACACTCATTCCTTCCACGAGGTTGCTATTTTGGAATTTCAATTAGCTTAAATAATATCTGGTTGCTTAATCATGATACTTATAAGGGCTTGAAAAAAAATGAATTGGATATCACAAATCTAACAATGGGAGAATCATATGGATTACTTGGAGGATATAATTTTTCAGATAAATGGTGTGGGCAAGTTGATTGGTTTATTCATGCAGAACGGGGTCAAAAATACACTATATTTAGAGAAGGAAAACAGTATGTAAAAAATATTCATTTGAATTATATGCAATGGAATGTGGTTGGTAAATATAAAAGAATTAATATCGGACAATTTATAAATACTAACCCAATATCATTAAATATTGTAGCAGGCCCTTATTTTAGCATATTGCAAACCACTGGAGAAAATTATTATTCCAAAAATGATTACGGTTTCCACTTGGATTACGAATATGAATTATATCTAAAAAAGTTTATTTTCTCTCTTGCCTTACAGGGTGATTTTGGATTGAAAAATATTTTTACAGGTACTGAAATAATCCCTTCTTACTTTAACAAAACTGACAACTTGGCTTTAGGTGTTAATATGGGAATAAAATATTTTATTTCAAAAAAATAAAATCTATTCCAACCAATAACTTATCATTTTCGTCTTTATTATTGTTTACAGGTAGATTTTAAAATTTAATCTGCCACCTATTTCGAATAATAGGTGCTTTTTAAAGATAAAACCCTATAAAGAAACAGGATGATATTTTACACCCTAAGAGTATAAATTAAATATATAACATTATGAATGGAAAACTAATTTTTCAAAGAAAAACCTTTTTTGTGATTTACCTGTTTTTATTTAACTGCTGGCCATTAATTAATCAGGCGCAGTCTGTTAAAAGGGAATGTATTTCAAGTTATGGTATTATCGTTACAAACGAAAATGCTACTTTCGGACAAACAGTTGGTCAGCCATATAACACAAAAGCTTTTTACGAAAACGAGACCTCAATATTGCAGGGTTTTCAGCAACCGATTGTTTTCAAAATTGAAAATATAGATATCAAGGATACAAAAAAATTAAATATAACTGTTTATCCAAATCCTGCTAATTATTTCATTACAATTCAAAGTAAAGAAATAATTGAAAAATCAGTTATCCTCGTAACGGATTTAAACGGTAAATTAATTTTTTCAGAACAAGTAACACAATTATTGACATACAATCTCAACTGTGAGACATGGAAAAACAGCACATACATTATCACTATTAGTGATATAAATCAAAATAAATCTTCTCTTAAATTAATAATAAATAAATAAATATGATTATGAAAAAATTTAAAATCATTTGGTTATTACTTGGTTTCATAAGTTATGTAACCACAGTAAATGCACAATCTAGTTTAACAGCAGAAGCATCGCAATTATATACATCATTTAAATTTACCGATACTGAAGGAACCAATCTTAATAGTGAATATTCAGGTGTTTTTACTGGTGCTTATGGGTTGGGTTATCGCTTTATTGCAGATAATGGCATAATGCTTAATTTTGAGTTGGGTATGCGAAAAGCCGGTGCTACTTTGGTCTACGATGCAATGAACTATACATGGGATTTGCAGTATGCTAATGGGCGACTGGGATTCGGATATATGTTGAAAAAAGATAAAATAAGTCCTTATTTAAATATTTCCGGCTATTATGCATATATGTTACGGGGGTTTCAAACAATCAATAATGAGAATTTCAATTTAAAAAAATCAAAATTATTGAATGAAACAGATTATGGAATTTTCATTACTCCTGGAGTTCAATTTAAACTATCCGATGCCATATCATCCTTTGTAGAATTTAATTATTTGATGGGTCTTAATAATTTGGAAAAAGACGAAAATCAAAAAGCTACTAATTTTGCTTATGGAGTAACATTGGGGCTCTCATTTTCTATTTCAAAATAATAATTAACATTAAAATAAATAAATATGAAAAAAATAAATATTTTTTGGTTTATTATAGTGATATGCTTAATAAGCCAGTATGCTTATTCACAGAACATAGGCGATTTAAAAGGGATTTATTACCAAGCTGTTGCTATTGATGAAGATGGAAAAGAAATAGTCGGAATGGACGTTGAAGGTAAACCGCTTTATGAAAAAGCCATTAGCGTGAGATTTACAATAACCAAAGGTTTGAACGGAACTGTGCAGTGGGAAGAAACCCATACAACCACAACGGATAAATATGGTTTATTTTCACTAACAATCGGATTGGGTCAGCAGACAGGAAATGGAACTTATACGAAGTTGTTAGATATTCCATGGATTGATGCAGACCAGTTTTTGAAAGTGGAAATTTCTACAAAAAATGATGGAAATTATAAGCTGGTCAGCAATTCGCAATTCATGGCTGTACCTTATTCTTTCTATACTGACGATATTGCTGATAATGCAATTACAACGGCAAAAATTCTTGATTCAACAATAATAAATCAGGACATACACACGAGTGCTGTTGATTCACGAACAATATTGAATGAAACCATTTTAGCAGAGGATATTAATACCGGAGCGGTAACAACTTCTGAAATACTTGATTCAACAATAATAAACCAGGACATACACACGAGTGCTGTTGATTCACGAACAATATTGAATGAAACCATTTTGGCTGAAGATATTGCTACCGGTGCGGTAACCACATCTGAAATACTTAACGAAACTATTTTAGCAGAAGATATTAATACAGGAGCAGTAACAACTTCTGAGATTCTTAACGAAACCATTTTGGCTGAAGATATTGCTACCGGTGCGGTAACCACATCTGAAATACTTAACGAAACTATTTTAGCAGAAGATATTAATACAGGAGCAGTAACAACTTCTGAGATTCTTAACGAAACCATTTTAGCAGAAGACATTGCAACTGATGCCGTAACTTCTTCTGAGATACTGAATGGCACTATTCTTAATGAAGATATTGCAAATGGAACAATAAATCTTTCAACAAAGGT
This sequence comes from uncultured Bacteroidales bacterium, assembly GCA_964606705.1. Taxonomy (GTDB): domain Bacteria; phylum Bacteroidota; class Bacteroidia; order Bacteroidales; family CAZSJF01; genus CAZSJF01. The sequence goes on along the minus strand of CAZSJF010000037.1, from coordinate 5,632 downwards.
TACAAGTGTCCTTCCTGTTACAAATGGTGGCATAGGAGTTTCATCATTAACTACAGATTATATTTTAGTAGGAGACGGAACAAATCCTGTAAAATCAAAAGTTCTTGTATCCATAGATACCAGTATTATTATCACGCAAACAGCGGATACTATTTATATAAGTTCATCCTTTACACCTACTGAGATTACAAGTGATCCTGCAGGCACGTTTGTTATTGGAAATTTGCCCAATGGCACAACATACACATCTAAGGCAATTAATTCGTTTGCTTGTGATTTCGGGGATATAATAATAGGTTCAATTGATTCGGATTTACAAGGTTGCATGATGACTTGTTATGTTTCTCAGCCAAATGTTATACGGGTTTCAATATATAATGGAACTGGAGGTGCGGTAAATTTAGGGACAGTGAATGTAAAAGTATATGTAGTGAATTAAACCGACCCATAACAACGTGTAGCTTCAATTGCCGAGACAGTGAGAGTTTCAATGTTTCTGCATTTAATAAATTTTGTATAACTTGACAGGACAGTGCTTTGAAATCGGCAACTGCAGTGTCGATAATTTTAGGAGAAGGCTCTTAGAAATGAAAAGCGTTTAATTGACATGGGGTTCGAAATCACACCTCTTTTGTCTCATAAAAAGATTATCTATGATGATACTTTTGAAAGTTATTATATAGAAATAGAGAAAAACGACTCTCTTTATAGGCTTGTTAACATTTCCAGGCTTATATGTTAAATAAATTATTTGTTATGTTTAAGCGCTTTAACCTGTCCCCTGTACTGTCCCCTAATAAATTCAAAGGCTCTATAAAATACTGATTTATAGAGCCTTCTGAAATTTTAAAGCTGTCCGACCAGGAATCGAACCTGAACTCTTCTGAACCAAAATCAGACGTGTTGCCAATTACACCATCGGACAATCTGAAAAGGAGTGTAAAAATAAAAAATATTTCCTTAATGTAAAATAAACTTTGTCATTTTTGTTTTTAATTTTGATTTCCAAAACTCAGAATATGTATCAGAAATCCGAATCATTACTAGAACAGGCCAGAAAATACATCCCCGGCGGGGTTAACAGTCCTGTCAGGGCGTTCAAATCTGTCGGCATGAGCCCTCTTTATATCACAAGAGGCAAAGGCTCAAGAATTTATGACGCCGATGGCAATGAATATATAGATTATGTAGGCTCATGGGGGCCTCTTATACTTGGGCACGCAGATGACAGGATTGTCGGAACAATAGGGAAAGTATCAAAAGACGGTACAAGCTTCGGCGCCAACACCGAATATGAAATCAGGCTGGCAAAACTGATAACAGAGATCTTTCCTTCCGTTGAGCTGGTCAGGATGGTGAATTCAGGCACTGAGGCAACGATGAGCGCGGTGCGCCTGGCACGCGGCTATACAGGAAAAAGCAAGATAATAAAATTTGAAGGCTGTTATCACGGCCATGGTGACAGTTTCCTTATAAAAGCAGGCTCCGGCGTTCTGACTTTAGGAATACCTGGCAGCCCCGGAATCACCGAAAATACTGCTAAAGACACATTGATAGCAAGCTTTAATGATATCAGCTCCATAGAAAAACTTATTGAAGCAAACAGGAATGAGATAGCCGCAGTTATTCTTGAGCCGGTTATGGGCAATGTGGGAGTCATTCCGCCTGCCAAAGGTTTTCTGGAGAGCCTGAGAAAAATCACGGAACAGGAAAAAATAATCCTTATTTTTGATGAAGTGATAACAGGATTCAGAGTGGCACTGGGCGGAGCACAGGAATTATATAATATAAAACCTGACCTGACATGCCTGGGAAAGATCATAGGAGGCGGTTTGCCTGTAGGAGCTTTCGGAGGAAAAAGAGAAATAATGAGATATCTGGCTCCTGACGGGCCTGTTTATCAGGCAGGCACTTTGTCAGGCAATCCTATTGCAATGGCAGTAGGCTATGAAATGCTCATCATCCTCAAAAATAAGAATACTTACCGGCAGCTTGAAGAAAAAGCAAAAATGCTTGAACACGGTATCAGGGAAAACCTGAATATGTTAAAGCTGAATTTTTCAATGAACCGTGTCGGGTCTATGTCGTGCATGTTTTTTACCGATAAGAAAGTTACGGATTTTGCTTCTGCCTGCTCTTCAGATACACAACTGTTTGCAAAATATTTTCAGCAGATGCTTAAAAACGGTATTTATATTGCACCTTCACAATTTGAAGCAGGCTTTGTTTCACTGGCACACAGCGAACAGGATATTCAGAAAACTATTGAAGCAAATTTTAACAGCCTGAAAAGCATTTTACAATGAACAATTATTAATCAAAAGACAACTCTAAACTTCAAATTCCGAACTCCAAACTTCAAAAGTCAACCACCAAACATATATTTTATGAAATTACATAATTTAATATCTGTCATAATCTTATCGTTACCGGTGATGGTGGCGCCAGGTTCTGGTTTGACGGCAACCTGCTGATCAATGAATGGAAAGACCAGGCACCTAAAGCATATTCCGTAAAAGTGAAAATGGAAAAAGGAAAATCATACAAGGTAAGGTTTGAATATTACGAAAATGCTGTAATTGCAGTGGTAAGCCTCGGATGGGAATATCTCAAGGAAGGCGAGGACGAAATAAAAAAATCCGTGACTGCCGCACAAAATGCTGATGTTGTTGTTTATGTCGGAACTATAAATGAAGGCGAAGGCTGTGACCGTTCAAATATGAATCTCCCCGGCTCACAGGAGGAAGTGATAAAAGCTTTAAGCAAAACAGGAAAGCCCATGGCTGTTGTGCTGATGGCAGGAGCGCCCGTTACAATGGAAAACTGGATCCACTGCGTTCCCGCAATTGTTGATGTGTGGTATCCCGGCGAGGAAGGAGGAAATGCAGTGGCTGACGTGTTGTTCGGGGATTATAATCCCGGAGGAAAAATTCCTGTAACTTTTCCGATCTCAGCGTCTCAGGAACCCATATACTACAATTCCAAGCCCACCGGTCGCAGATACGACTACGGCGACCTGACAGGAAGCCCCAGATTTGCTTTCGGTTACGGACTCAGCTATACCACTTTTAAATACGGCGACCTGAACTTTTCCAAAGATATAATAAAATCCGATGAACCGCTGACTGTATCTTTTACTCTGAAAAACACCGGAAAAGTTGAAGGTGACGAAGTTGCCCAGCTTTACATTCACGACAAATATGCTTCTGTCGCCCGTCCGCTGAAAGAATTAAAAAGGTTCAAAAGAGTCAGCTTAAAAGCCGGTGAAGAAAAAAATATTGAATTTACAATACTGCCTGAAGATATTAAAATGTATGACGCAGACATGAACTGGATCGTGGAACCCGGAGAATTTGAAGTGATGATAGGCTCTTCATCATCGGATATAAGACTTAGCAAGGTTTTTACTGTGATTAAATAATAGAAGGACTTTTAAATATCGAATAAAGAAAGTCCATTTCTCGCTTCTACTACGTTAAAGTAAAACTAACTGGTAAATTAAATTGCACTCTTACTAATACGCCATTTTGTTTTCCTGGCTTCCATTTTGGCATATTTCTCACAACACGCATTGCTTCTTCGCCACATCCGCCTCCTATATCACGCATTATTCTCACATCCGTGATGCTGCCATCTTTTTCAACTACAAATGTTATCCACACTTTTCCCTGAATTCCTTTTTCCTTTGCAGTTTGCGGATATGTCAGATTTTCAACTAAATATTTATACAAAGCTTCTTCTCCACCGGGAAATTGCGGCATTTCCTCAACAATAGTGAGAGCAGGGAGAATTTCTATGTTTTCATTTTCGAGAGGAGGAGGTGGTGGTGGTGGCATTTCTATGCTTTCACTTTCATTCTTTGCAGGCTTATCTTGTCCATTAGCATACAGACAGGCGAAAAAAGTGAGTATTATAAAAAATAAAATATTAAGAATATTTTTCATAGTTTTTAAATTTTAATAAATATAGTGCAATAATACTAACATTAAAAATAAAAATCAAGTGTCAATTAGTATTTGGCGGTTTTGAGTTAGTATTTGGCAGGTTTGGTTGAGAATTCGGTAAAAAGCGGTCTTTTCAAATCACCTCTGCAACAACAAAAGTACTTCCTCCTATAAAGATCATATCTTTATCACCGGCAGATTTTCTTGCAGACTGATATGCCTTTTTTACCGAAGGATATGCCTCCCCTTTCAATCCGACCCTACCTGCTGCAGTTTTAAGAATATTTTCATCCAGCCCTCTGGCTATACCGGGCTTGCAGAAATAATATGCTGCTGCTTCAGGAAGAAGTTTCAGAATACTGTTTATGTCTTTATCGTTAACTGCACCGAATACAAAATGCAGTTTTTCATATTTAAGTAATTTGATCTGTGCAACAACATTTCTGATGCCGTCAGCATTGTGTCCCACATCACATATTGTCAGAGTCTTATTTGAAATTGTCTGCCATCTGCCCTGCAAACCGGTGTTTTTTATCACATCGCTGATCCCTTTTTTAGTATGTGATATCTTTATTTTGCAACCTTTTTCTTTTAATGTTTCCAAAGCCTGAACAGCAGTTACGATATTTTTCTGCTGGTAAATTCCTGCGAGCGGACAGACAAGGGATTTAATGATCATTCTGTCTTTTTTATAAACATCCGCAGTTAAGGTATTTTTCAGTTTTATATTTTTTAAAGAATATATTTTATCCGCGAAATATACAGGGACATTTTTATTACCTGCTGTCTTCAGAAAAATGCTTTTTATTTCTTGTTGCGTTTCGCCTATTATAACAGGTATATTGTTTTTAATAATGCCTGCCTTCTCTGCAGCTATCTTTTCCAGAGTATTTCCCAGAAATATATTATGATCATACCCTATATTTGTTATAACAGATATGACAGGGCTGATGATATTTGTTGAATCCAGCCTTCCTCCGAGGCCTGTTTCAATAACGGCAATATCAACTTTATTGTCTGAAAAATATTTAAACGCCAGCCCTGTAGCCATTTCAAAAAATGAGAGTTTTATTCTTTCAAAGTCATTTTTATAAGTGTTGACAAAAGAACATACATATTTCTCAGGTATTTTTCTGCCGTTAATTTTTATCCTTTCCCTGAAATCTTTAAGATGCGGAGAAGTGTAAAGCCCTGTTTTAAATCCCGCTTCCTGAAGCACAGAAGCAATAATATGAGAAACTGAACCTTTTCCGTTGGTTCCGGCAATATGTACTGACTTAAAATTATTCTGCGGATTATCGAGGATCTTGCAAAGGACAGTAGTATTATCAAGGTCTGCTTTGTAAGCAGCATGCCCGATTATATGGTAAACAGGCAACTGGCTGTATAGAAATTCAATGACCTCCCTGTAATTCATCAATTTATGTACCTTTGACACTTTTATTGTTTTGGGCTAAAGCCCTTTGTTAACACTCTTAATTACCCCGCCCTTAAGGGCGGGGTAAGACAACCTCTAAAAATCAAGGACTTTAGTCCAAAATCAATCTATCAAATTTATACTTTCGCATAAATTCGTCATACTCCTCATGAAAACTTTTTTTATTATGATGTTTTTCCTGATTTTTTATATAATCCCTTACCTTTGCAACCGAAGATTCGCCACACACACCCCAAACACACCCAACACA
>CAZSJF010000036.1:0-13527 GCA_964606705.1 uncultured Bacteroidales bacterium | reverse complement strand
GTTGGGTGTGTTTGGGTTTGTTGTGAGCATAAATGTTTCGTTATTTACGAATTTCTCCACTCTTTTGACCCTTCCTCCTGTCATGGTGTCCGTTCCTGTGTCCAGTAATGTGATTTTCCAAGGCTCGCTGGAATTGTTATGGATTTCCATTTTGTTATTATTCGCCATGTCAAAAGTAACATCGCTCTGGTGCAGAAAGTAATTTGCAAAATATTCTTTTATCACATATCCTTTGTATCCGAGCAGAATGACAAATTCATTGAATCCATAGTGGGAATAAATTTTCATTATGTGCCACAGGATGGGTTTTTCACCGATTTCGATCATTGGCTTTGGCTTCATGACGGTCTCTTCGCTGAAGCGTGTTCCGAAGCCTCCGGCAAGTATGAGTACTTTCATTGCAGCAGGTTTAATTGTTTCTTATTTTACAATTACAAATTTTTTATTGACAACAGTGTTTCTGTCTGTTTCAATCTCTGTGAAATATACTCCGTTTGCAAAATCAGAAATATCGACCTGAACAGAATATTTATTTATTTCCTTATCAGAAAGAATTCTTCCGTCAGCATTAAAGATTTTCAGCCTGCATATTTTCGAATTGTCATTACTGACATTCAGCATATTTTTCGCAGGGTTCGGAAATATTTTAATGTTATGGGTTTCAGTTGCCATATCATTAATGGAAACGGGTTCATTGATATTAACGATCCAGTAGTCATAACTTCCGTGGTTACCGGTTATGTCAATGTCGGTTGAGTTGCTGAATCCTGCAATAACGTATGAACTGTCTTTTGCCTGAATCACAGAATTGGCCTGGTCATCAAGCGATCCTCCCAGTGATTTTGTCCATGTAATGTCACCGCTGCTGTTTGTCTTTACAACCCAGTAGTCGGTAGTATCACGGTGGTCGGTTACATCCCCGTCATCAGACCAGGTAATGCCTGCAATGATATATCCGCCCTCAGTTGTCTGAACAACAGATCTTGCAATATCTTCTTGTGTGCCGCCGTATGATTTTGCCCACTGTATTACACCTGTGCTGTAAAGTTTCACAACCCAGAAATCTGCATTTCCCTTATGGTCGGTCACATCGTCGTTGCTTGATCTTGAAAAACCTGCAATAATATATCCGTTGTCTGTTGCCTTTTGTACTGAATATGCATAATCTGTCCCTGTCCCGCCAAGTGATTTTGTCCAGATAGTATCTCCGTCAGCATCCAGTTTCACTATCCAGTAATCTGATGACGTGGTACTTCCATGGTGATCGTGCACATCACCATCATCTGAATAGCTGAGCCCTGCAACAATATAGTTACCTCCGAAAATCTGAGCAATTGAATAAGGCACTTCGACATGTGTTCCGCCATATGTTTTTGACCATGTAGTGCCTCCCAAGCTGTCAAGTTTAACAATCCAGTAATCATAATCCATGGTGCCGCTTTTTGGTTTTTTTCCGGCAATAATATATCCTTTATCCGTTGTCTGTTTTATATCATATGCTGCATCAAGGTCTGACGCACCTAATGCTTTTGTCCACATGGTGTCGCCTGCTGCATCCAGTTTTACAATCCAGTAGTCGTGACTTCCGTGAGTTCCATGAACATCGCCGCTGCTGAGATTGCTTTGTCCTGCGACAATATAACCACCGTCTGTTGTTTGTATTATGGAGTGTGGTTCTTCATAACCTGTGCCGCCTAAGGTTTTTGTCCATGCCGTATCACCGTCAGCAGTTAATTTAACTATCCAGAAATCCTCCATGGTCCCGTGAAGGCCTGAAACATCACCGTCAGTTGATTTGCTTGAGCCTACAATGGCAAAGCCTTCATCTTCGGTCTGGACAATTGAAAATGCTTTATCGGCCAGCGTTCCGCCGAATGACTTCTCCCATTGTATTGTCGGAGTCTGGGCAAAAATGTTAAACGTGGCAAATACTGCAATGATAAAAATACTTTTCTTTTTCATAATATGATTACTTTAAATGATTAACTATGATTTTTCTGTTAATGACAGTGCTTTCAGTTTCTATGTAAAGGTAATAAATACCGTTTGACTTCAGGTATTTCAGAGTGTTCAGTTTTTCATGGCAGGAATTATAATTGTTGTTATATGCCAGTTGCCCGGTGCAGGTATATATTTTAATATTTTTAATTTTTTCTATTGAAAGGATGTTCAGGTCTTCATCTGCAGGGTTAGGGTATATTCTGATATTTTCATTGGAAAAACGATCGGGAATATAATTGGCCTCTTCAATCGTGATATCGTCTATGTAGAGGTTCCATTCATTCTCATCACTGTATGCTTTCCATCCGAAATAATATGTGCCGCTGACTGGAACGGTAAATTGTGTTGCAGACTGCAGATAAGTCTCGTTGTTGATTTCTCCCATGTCTGAAATAGTATCCGTGATGATTGTATCCTGTGTTTCCAGAAGGAATAATCCGAATTTTTCGGTATTAATTGAGTCTCTTACTTTGTAATAGAAACTCACATTATAGTCAGTTCCTGAAGTGAGAGAGATACATGTTGAGAACAGCCAGTCCTCAGCATTATTGTCGGGATTGTAAGAATAATATGCAAATCCGGTACCGTTATTGGCTCCTGTGCCGTTTGAAGTGGTATCCCATGTGTAGCTGTCATTATTTGCGTCAAGGATTTTCCATCCTTCCGGATTTTCTCCGGATTCAAAGCCTGTTGTGTAAGGTACAGGAGAAGGGGATATATGTGCTATTGAAGATATAAGAGTGTCATTATCATTATATACATCATTTGTCATAGATGTAAATACAGTTATATCATAAATTCCGGGAGTAGAAAAATTTACGGTTGAATCAAATGTATATGTATATGTGCTGTATGGCAGAATGGAAGTTTGTATGGAATCAGTAATTGTATCTGATCCTGAAATATATGAAATGCAGAAATCGGTAATAGTATCAGGTCCGTAATTTTTAACAGCAGCGGATACAAATTCGCTGTCTGTCAGTTCGCATGAGGAAACGGGGGACAAAAGAGATATTACGCCTATATCATTTGCCTGAGATACTGATGCAAGGTCATATCCGAAAACACCGTTATCATCATCTCCCTGGTATAATCCTCCGAGTGTCACTGTTCCCGGTATAATATCAGGATATATGAACAATCCCCCTGCCAGAGGATTCAATACATCAGCTACATCGGTGGTTGCATCATGCGAAAGCCCTGTAGGTTTTTTTGTGGCAATATTTATCTGTACGATGTTGCAGTTATTGCCTTCCTGGTCGAAGACCCACAGATACGGGCCTCCGGCTGTAACAGTATCAAATGCAGAACCGTATATTCCTGTCAGCCCATGTGATGATTCCGGTATTGTATCCAGGACGTTTCCCTGTCTGTCTATCAGGGCAATGTCAGAAGTTCCTGCTCCCCAGCTTCCTGTCCAGAATGCATCATGAACAGGGTCATAGGCTATATGCCGTATTGTAACATAAGGAGATATTATGGAATCAATAAGCGTGTCATTTGTGAAATCCATGACATATATTATATCCGAGCCGTTTCCTCCATAGAAATATGTTCCGTCATAAGCCAGGTCTTTTATCTGTGAAACGCCTGCTATTGTGAATTTTCCGATATAGTTTCCAAGAATATCAAATTTACAGACAGTGTCATCATTCCATTTGGTGGTATATATATACTGTCCGTCTGTTTCAACGCCTGCCTGTGATAAGCCGGCAGAGTCGCTTAAATTATAGTTGAACTGGACATCCCAGGCTGAATTTATACCTTTTTGTAACAGTATCTTACCGGTCTTTTTGCCTGAAAGAGCAGACTGGATCTTGTCTGACTGGGCAAAAGAATTGATAAATAATAAAAGCAGAATAAAAATCCACGGAATCTTTTTCATAAAAAATACTAAATATAATGGCAAATATAGTTAATATTCAGGAATTTGAAAATAAAAAAGGACTGAATTCACAATCAGTTTTTAAAATAAATATTAAAGAAGTATTGCATAGTTAAATTTGAATAGAGAATGCTTTAATATTATTTTTTTAATCTGCGAAAAATTTGAGTAATCAACGGGAAACAAAAATATCTCCCGCAGATACACGCAGGAAATCTATACTTTTTAATAATACCAAAATATCAATGTCCGACAACAATTTTCTGATTGCTAATGGAATTACCCGCTTCAATTCTTACATTATATATGCCCGCCTTATAATTTGCAGTGTTGATATTAACAGGATTGTCCTTAACTATTTTATCATAAACGGGTTGTCCTATTAAATTATAAATAGTAATTCTGTCGATATTTTTCTGAGAACTGATTGTTAACAGGTCACTGGCAGGGTTCGGATAAATATCAATTATATTATTTTTACTTTCTTTAACATCAGTACCTAAATCTATGGCAACATCATCAAGATATAAATTATACATACAAGCATCACTGTATATTTTCCATCCGAGATAATAAACACCGGTTGAAGGAACATAAAAATTGGTTGAACTAATCTGATAAACTGTATCAGTTATTGTGCCAAGGTCAACGATTTCAGTTGTCATACTGCTTGTATCCTGTGCATCACCAATCATTAATTTTAGTTTTTCCGGATAAGTAGCATCATATATTTTATACCAGAAACTCACATAGTATTGTGTCCCTGATTCAAGTTCAATGCATGTTGAAAAGAGCCAGTCATTGGCAGAGCTATACTGATTATATTCGTAATACATATATCCGTCGTCTGTATATGCTTCTGTCCCGTCTGTTGACCAGTTCCATGTAACACCATCATGATTTGCATCCGATATATGCCATGAGTTAATGTCTTCATCCTGTTCAAATCCCATAGAGTATGGAATAGTTTTTGTACCTGTTGTGAAATTTATTTCTGTAGTATCATTTGTATTATCAGCATCTCCTAGTAATGAAACATAGGCTGTTATTTTGTGAGGCCCTCCGGTTGACAAATCAGCAGGGGCAGTAAAATGATATTCATAAGTATCTCCCTGGAGAATAGTGTGATTGATGGTTTCAGGAGTAACAGGTATGCCGTCCAGCGAATAACCTGCATTGAAAGAGGTAATATCACTTGCTCCGTTATTATATACTGATATGGAAACATCTTCTGAGCCGTTTATATTACAGCCGTTATTTATATCAGGTTCTGTAAAGCCTGTCAGGGCAGCATCATACGAATCTTTTTCATAAACAAGAACATTATCTATTGAAAACAGATCTCCTTCAAGACCATAATACTGAAAAGCTATTTCAACATTTGATTCTCCTATATAGCTGGATAAATCTATTTCAGCATTTGTCCATGTCCATGAAGTCCAGTTTGTATCAGTTTCTTCATTCCACAATATGCCTGGTTCCCATGTATTTCCGCTATCAAGGCTTATTAAAATATTCAGATCACAATTATCATAAGGAGAAACTGACCAGTAATGGCTTCCACGGAAATAGAAGTTTAAAAAGGCATTACCGGCGCCGGACAGATCAATAGCAGGTGTAATCAGCCATTCATCCTGTTGTTCAGAATTAGGGTCGGAAGCACACATTGCATAAAGGCCTGAATAGGGAAATAAATAATTTTGCATCCATGTTTCTGAAGTATTTGTTGATTGTAAAATCCAGCCGGTTGGAGGAACGTCGTCCTCAAACCCTTCTTCCAGAAATGCTGTTGTTTTGGAATTTAAATTTAATTCTTTTTGCAGTTTTTTAACAAATTTTCCCGGTATTTGTTTTTCAGGTTGAGCATAAGATAGAGTTGTTAATACAAAAACAAATACAAATGAATAAATTGTCTTTTTCATAATTCTGAAAAATTTATCCTGAATATTACAGCTTACAATTATTTTATCAGGGATATTTTTTTAGTAACTATACCTGATGAAGTCTTTATGTTTACAGTGTAAATGCCTGTTGTCTGGTCAGACATATCAATTATAAGTTTATCTGCAGTGTTATCTGAAGAAATAGTTTTTACAAGTTTGCCAATCATATTGTAAACATCTACAACAACATCTTTTTCTTTGTAACCTATGAAGTCTATATTAAATTCATTATTTGCAGGGTTGGGGTAAACAATAATATTGTTGTCAATATTATATGATTTAGATTCATTGAAATATATACTTTTCGACCCATCTTCAGAGCATATTATTGGAAGTATCATAAGGTCAGCATTAAATCCATTATCAACTGTGAATGATGACCATATATAATCAGATCCCCTTACATAAGCTCCATAAGGGTCTGAATTCTGACTGCACTCTTTATCCAGAGTCCATATAGCCAGTTCATCTGTAACATCATGCCATTGTTTCCCCTTTTTAGGCAAAACGACACCTACATAAAAATCTGTAGATATGCTGATGGGTTCTGAAAAATGATATACATTGTTGTAATTCAACCCTTTATCTGTTGTGTCTATATCTTTTTTATTTATAGTATCGCTTATCCAGAAAGTGCTGGGATTGCCATTCCCATTAACCGTATAAAATCTTACAAATGTTTCATTATCCTCATCTGGGTATCCCGGACTTACAGTACATTTTGCATATAATACGGCTACGCCGGTTACATCAATGGATTCAGCAGGAGCTTTATATTTCTGCGCAACTTCCATATCCCAGTGTCTGTTTGACCCGCTGATATAGCCACTATGATTAGTAAAAGGAATCCCGTACTGTTCTTTATAAATTTGTAAATGTTGTTCCCCGCATTCATAAAAAGATTCAGGGTATATGTTAGAACAGGTATCACTAATGCCTACTGCAAACCATGCATCTTTGACAGATTTTACCTGTGCAGAATTCTCTCCGAAAAATTCTTTTGCTGATAAGATAGAGTATCTATACGCATCTTTATAATCTGACATAGAAGAAAGGTAACAAACAAGCGTTTTGTATGCAATTTTTGCAGCATCTTCCATACCAATACCGGTTACAGAATATGCCGGATTAGTAATCATATCATCCACATATCCGTCACCCCCTTCACATAATAAATAAAACCAGTAAGACAGAATAGTGCTATTCCTGTGAGTTTCTTGAAGTGGATCCCAATAAATACCTTTGTATGCATCAGGATATTTATTATCTTTAGGATATTGCAGATCACGAACAATAGAACCTTTGTCTTCCCCTATTGTCCAGTTTGCTCTTTCAGGCCTTGCATACCATTCAATACAAGTGCCAAAAATATCGCCAAAACCTTCTTGTAATGCACCACATTCCTTATTAATTGCTTTTAACTGCGCTGTTTTTTCAGTTAGTCCATGATTAAATTCATGTCCAGCCACATCAAGACAAGTATATGGTGTTAAGTTATGCCCATCACCGTCGCCATATACTACTCTCCCCGCATACCAAAAAGCATTTGCATTGGTTAGAGGTGGATACATTGTATGTATATCTGCATGAACATAACTCTCCAATTTAAAACCTTTATCATCAAGACTATTTCTGTTAAATTTGGTATAATAATAATCATATACCATTTCAGCTCCCCAGTGAGCATCGGTTGCTGCTTCATCCATCTCAGGATTAACATTATTCCATATATTATCAGAATCTATAAAGTCAGTTTTTTTATATTCTGTACCCATTTGCATATTATATGTTTCAATGCCATTGCCCCTCCCTGCTTCTCTTAGTCTGTATGCTGCATCTGTATAATCAGTTGTTATTGCCTTTGTTCCGCTATACATTGTTATTGCTGTTCCGGTTGCATCTATATTTTGAATCAGGTTTTCAGTAAAAATTATTTTATTAGTTAATGCATCCACAAATACTTCCTGTCCGCTAAATGGCTGTAATGCATGAATATTAAATTTATAAGCCAGGCGGTATTTTTGTAGTCCTGAATTTTCATCATCACGGATATATGTAAGTTCACCTTTCGGATAAGAATAAATCGCTTTTTCGTCTTCATTCATTTCCTTAAGCGATGCTTCATCCTTAGATGCCATCTGCCACATATAAACAGATGCTTTTATGCTATCCAGAACGCATTTAAGGGCTTTCTCTTCAGATATGGCGGGAACAGAGGATATGTCAAGAGATGAAATAACATTGCCGTTAAAAGAATATACTTTATTATTTCGTGTGTGGACAATAATTACATTTGCGTCAATAGGAATACCATTATACGTCTGAACATAGCGGTAATGGAATTCATCTGCAGGATAATTCTGTACATTAAGAAGATTGAACCCCATAGCAGGAGATATATTAAAATGTTCAGCCAGCCATGATTGCCAACCGGTAAATTCTATTTGTTCACCTTCCTGTAGTTCAATATAATCAGGCAGATTTCGCCCCTGATAGGATGCAACAGATGAGGAAGTTGTTGTATTATTTTGTTTTCCTGCAGGAAATCCTCCCTGTGAGAAAGAAAGATTTAAAAGAACCAGTAAACATATGCCTGATAAGATGAAATTCTTTTTCATAATGATATTTTAAGTAAAACTTATTTAACAAAGATATATCAAATAAATTTATTAAAAAAAATGTAGACATATTTTTCTGTGAATAGTAAATTTGACAAAACATCATTGGTGGTTTGAATATAATCGTTAATTTTACATCTGTTTGTAAGCTGATATTTTTGAAATTGTTTTTATAAATAAGATTATGAACCCTCAGCAGATATTGCAGAATTTAAAGCCTCAGAAGGAATTTTTTATCGGAATAGACTCTGACGGCTGTGTTTTTGACACGATGGAAATAAAGCAAAAAGAATGTTTCTGCCCTAATTTTATCAGACATTGGCAACTGCAGGCAGTCTCAAAATATGCGCGTGAGACGTGGGAGTTCGTTAATCTGTATTCCGTATCACGCGGCGTGAACCGTTTCCCTGCACTTGTAGAAGCGGTGAGATTGCTTGGCGAACGCCCTGAAGTGAAAGCCCGTAAGGTTAAAATGCCCGACCTTGCTCCTCTTGCAGAATGGATAAAAAAAGAATCCAAACTGGGGAATCCTGCTTTGCAGAAATATGCGGAAGAAACAAAAAATGAAATCATTAAGAAAACACTCGCATGGTCGCTGGAAATAAATAAGGATATTTCAAATATGGTTTATGGCATCACTCCATTCCCGTTCGTAAAAGAATGCCTTATCAGGATAAAGGAAAAAGCTGATGCCATGGTCGTTTCCCAGACTCCCGGCGAAGCACTGGAAAGAGAATGGGAAGAAAATGATATAAAGAAATACATAAGAATAATAGCAGGGCAGGAATATGGCACTAAGTCGGAACATATTAAATTTGCTGCAAAAGGAAAATATCCTGACAATAAAATCTTAATGGTCGGGGATGCTTTCGGGGATTTAAAAGCGGCCAAAAACAATAATGCTTTGTTTTTTCCTGTAAATCCCGGACATGAAGAGGAATCATGGGAAAAGCTTTATAAGGAAGGATTGGATAAATTTTTCAATGGCACCTATGAAGGAGGTTATGAGAAAAAACTTATTGAAAAGTTTAAGAAATATCTTCCGGAGAAACCCTCGTGGAAATAATCAGGCTGAAAGAAATCAGATTTCAGGCCTTTTATTTTTTTCAAATAATTCGTCATTCAATATTCGTCTGTTTGTTATTCGGTATTCAAAAAAACGGAATTGGTAGCTATGTATAGATTTCTTTGTGTTTCTTTGTGACTTGGTGTCTTAGTGGCTATATTTTTTTGCCACAAAGGCACAAAGACACAAAGGTTCACGAAGTTTAAGTATTAACAAAAAATATCGTAATAACATCTGTCTTAACCCCCAATTAACAGAAGTTTTTATCATCTTACTTTTGCTTTTTTTAACTTCAACAGTTAATTTCTATGCTTCAGCTATTTTCTTATGGAAAACTGTTGTTCAGTCACATACCTTTGATATAAAAAAAATACAGATTTTACTTGACTTTTGGTTAAAAATATATTATATTGCTATAGGATATATTATATATAAAAATAAGGATTACCTGCTTGTGGGTAAAGTTCTGAAAATTATTGTTTTATGAAAGGCAAAATTTATAATTCAATATTTTCGGGAAAGTTCTTTGAATTTATGTTGTCTTGAGTTTAAAATAAATGTTTTTTTATATTTTAATAAAGCATATAGGTGACAATCAAGCATTTGCATTATTTTGTATATTCTTTATATATTTACATTAGCTATATTGTACGTATGATTTATATATATAATAATTGTACTTAGCTAAGAATATAAATAATTTTAATAATTAATAAATTAAAAGCAGGAAAAATAAAATTTTGAATTAAAATATTATAAAATAAAGTTATGGGAACAATAATAAAAACAATAGTAAAATTCATCTTTGCTATAATAATATTGTTATTTTGGGTAAATCCTGATTACTCACAAGTAGCCATAAATACGAATGGTGCAGATCCTGATCCTTCCGCAATGCTCGATATAACTTCCACCACTAAAGGGTTTTTAATGCCGCGCATGTTGGAAAGCGATAGGACAAGCATAAGTTCACCTGCAACAGGGCTGATGGTTTACCAGACCGACGGTACAGCAGGATTTTGGTACTATGACGGGGCTACATGGGTCTCTTTCGCAGGAGGCAGCTGCGAATGGACAGATGCAGGAACCTCCATTTATCCTAATGAAATTGCAGATAATGTCGGAATAGGAACATCTAACCCTGCTGCATTATTATCAGTAGGCGATGGCAGTTTATTCCAGGTAAATTCCAGCGGTTATGCATTGGGAATTACTGGTACAGCAGCAGCGCCGTCTTTTTCGTTCATGACGGATGATAATAATGGCATGTACCTGGGAGGGACAGATATTTTAAGATTTTCAACAGCAGGCTCTGATAGATTATCTATAATAGCTAATGGTAATGTTGGTGTTGGAACAACAACGCCTGCAGCATTATTTTCAGTAGGCAACGGAAGTTTATTCCAGATAAAATCCGACGGTGTTGCACTGGGAATTGCAGGTACAGCAGGAGCGCCGTCTTTTTCGTTTGTATCGGATCCTGATAACGGCTTCTATTCAGGAGGAGCAGATATCTTAAGATTTTCAACTGCAGGTTCTGATAGGTTATCCATAATAGCTAACGGTAATGTGGGAATAGGCTCTGCAACTCCTGGATATCTTTTAGATGTTAATGGAGCTATACGCGCAGGGTGTCCCGGCACTACCGGCCAGTTGAGAATATATTCTGACCAGGCAACCGATTACGATATTATATTTAACCCTTCCGCCTCCCAAACGCAAAATACTACATATACTTTGCCCCCAAATGATGGTGATGCCAGCCAGATACTTACTTCTACAGATGCCAATGGCACTTTAAGTTGGGCTACGGGAGGCAGTAGTGCTCCAACTTATTATGAATTAATGCAGGTAATTACACCAGCAGCAAGTGCCACATGGACAAATGTTGCATTATCAGCATATGGAGTAGTTGCGGGCGATCTTGTACAGGTAGCTGTGAGTAATAACGCTACCGGGTCAGAATATGATGCAGGCGCCAGAACTGACGGCTCTGGACTTAGCCGCCTTTTTTCGTTAGTGGAAGCAGAATCAGGTGGTTCATCCTGGGTAACATTTCAGGTCGTAGCAGTTGGTGCTACTGCTATTATAGAATTATATGAAGAATCTGATGCAAATCAGACATCTTATTTAATTGGCTACTGGCATTAATTTATAATAATATGATAAATATATAATATAAAACTTCGAAGAATTATGAAGACAAAAAAAATACTGATAATATTACTGTCTGCAATGTGGTTTATAAATACAGCTTATTCACAAGGTCAAGCCATTAACTCAAGCGGCACCGGGCCTGATGGTTCAGCAATGCTGGATGTGTCATCAACCAGTAAAGGACTTTTAATACCCAGGATGAAGACTTCGGAGAAAATGTTGATTTTACCGCTTGGCGCAGATCAAAAAGGATTACTGGTATATGATAAAGATTTATTTGGGTTTTATTACTATACCGGCCTTATATGGACCCAAATGGTAGGAGGCAGCTGCGAATGGACTGATGGAGGAACCGTCATTTATCCCGGAGAACTTGCAGACAATGTTGGCATAGGAACCTCTAATCCTCTTTCATTACTATCTGTAGGCAACGGAAGTTTATTCCAGGTGAATACTACCGGTACTGCCATGGGAATAACAGGCTCAGCAGGATCGCCGTCTTTCTCGTTTGTATCGGATCCTGATAACGGCATGTATTCGGGAGGGGCAGATATTCTTAGATTTTCAACCGCAGGTACCGACAGAATATCTATAATCGCTAATGGTAATGTTGGTATAGGAACAACAACACCTGCAGCATTTTTCTCGGTAGGCAACGGAAGCTTATTTCAGGTGAATTCCAGCGGTAATGCATTGGGAGTTAACGGCTGGATGGGCGCTCCTGCTTATTCATTTACATCGGATGCTAATACCGGTTTTTTTTACAATGGGACAGCAGATGTTATAAAATTTTCAACTGCAGGTAGTGCCAGGCTGAATATAATCGCTAATGGTAACGTTGGTTTAGGCTCCTCAGTTCCTGCATATCTTCTGGATGTTTACGGGACAATACGCACAGGATGTCCCGGCACTACCGGCCAGCTTAGAATATATGACGAACTGGGAGGCACTGATTACGAAGTTATATTTAATCCATCCGCATCACAGACACAAAATACTACATATACTTTGCCTGTAAATGATGGTGATGCCGGTCAGATGCTTACTACAAACGGCAGCGGCACTTTAAGCTGGGCTGCAGGCAGTACCCATAAGACCTATGTTAATAAATGTATTATATGTGTAGCATATCCTCAAGGTAGTACATGGACAAATTGTGCGTTGTCAGGATATGGAGTAGCTGATGGCGATATTGTAAATATAGTTTTAGAGAACGGTGACCCTAACAACGAACAAATTATGGGCGCCAGGTCCGACGGTTCTGGACTTAGCCGCTATTTTTCAATACATGAAGCAGAAGGTGGTGCCTATAATTCAATATCGGTACTGGTTAAAGCAGTCGGAGCTACTGCTATTATAGAAGTATATGGAAGCGATGTTGGTGGTCTCTGTGGTGGCTCTTGTACCCGTGTTTGGTTAGCTGGTTACTGGCATTAATTTATAATTGTTTATTATATGTAATATAAAACTTCGAAGAAGTATGAGAACAAAAAAAATATTAATAATGTTATTATTTGTAGCATGGTATGCAAATACAACCTATTCACAAGGTGTAGCCATTAACACGAGCGGCGATGCTCCCAATGCTTCTGCAATGCTCGATATATCATCCACCACTAAAGGGTTTTTAATGCCGCGCATGTTGGAAAGCGAGAGGACAGGCATCAGTTTACCTGCAACAGGACTGCTGGTTTACCAGACCGACGGTTCATCAAGATTTTGGTTCTATCAAGGGTTCGCATGGGTCTCTTGGTCATTCGGCGCCTGCGAATGGACCGATGCGGGAGACCATATTTATCCTACAGAAGTTACAGATATTGTCGGTATATGAAAACCCAACCCAAACACAACCAACAA
>CAZSJF010000035.1:0-13564 GCA_964606705.1 uncultured Bacteroidales bacterium | reverse complement strand
GGTATTGCTAAATTTGTATAGAGAATGATTTTACATTATTTTTCAATCTGCGTAAATCTGCGAGATCAGCGGGAAACAAAAAAAACATCTCCCGCAGATACCGCAGATGCACGCAGAAAATCTATAGCTATTTAGCAATACCCAAAATAATCTCTAACTGAACTTCTGCAGGTCGAACATTTTCTTATAAGCCTTATCCAAAGCTATTAATTGTAAATGGGTACCGCGTTCAACAATAGAGCCGTTACGTATAACAATAATCTCATCAGCAAACTGCACAGTTGAAAGCCTGTGAGCAATAACTATTGAAGTACGGTTTTTCATAAGTTTTGACAAAGCATCCTGCACAAGCCTTTCTGATTCGGTATCCAGGGAAGAAGTGGCTTCATCAAGTATCAATATAGGAGGATTTTTCAGCACAGCCCTGGCAATACATATCCTCTGCTTCTGTCCGCCGGAAAGCTTAGCACCCCTGTCTCCTATGTTTGTATAATAGCCATCCGTCATTTTTTCAATAAAATCATGGGCATTTGCAACTTTTGCCGCTTCTATCACCTGTTCTTCGGTAACACTGGTATTTCCAAAAGCTATATTATTAAAAACAGTGTCATTAAACAAAATAGATTCCTTAGAAACAATACCAAACATACTCCTGATATCATCAATTTTATAATCTTTAATGGAAACACCGTCCAATAAAATTTCTCCTGAAGTGCAGTCATAAAAACGAGGCAACAAATCCACCAGCGTGGTTTTTCCACCTCCAGACTCTCCCACCAATGCAATAATTTTGCCCTTATCTATTTTCAGATTTACATCTTTAAGTACAGGCTTATTGCTATATGCAAATAAAACATTTCTGTATTCAATATTATCTCTGAATTCTTTTATTGACAACGCATCCGGTTTTTCCTCTATGACTTCTTCAGCTTCTATTACTTCCTGAATCCTATTAAATGACACCACGCCTTTCTGAATATTATAATAAGCATCTGTAAATGACTTCGCAGGAACAATAAGCTGTGAAAAGGTAAGGATAAAAAACATAAAAACTTCAGCTGAAAGGTTATTATCAGAACTTAACACCATATTTCCGCCTATTAACATTATTACAACCATAACGAAAGTTCCCATAAATTCACTAAGAGGTGCAGCAAGGTCTCTTCTTCTGTATATATTCACTATAAGCCTGGAATATGAACCATTTGTTTGTTTAAATTTTTTCTCAAAAATATCAATAGCACCAAATGCCTTAATAATACGAAGCCCGGAAATAGTTTCTTCCACAACAGACAATATAACTCCCATAATTTTCTGAACAAGGAAAGATTTCTTCTTAAGGCGTTTCCCGATGGCACCTATGATAAATCCGGCTACAGGGAACAAAACAACTACAAAAATTGTAAGCTTAAAACTTATTACAAATAATGTGACAAGGTAAATAATAATTGTCAGGGGATCTCTTATAATCATAACCAGCGAACTCATTATCGTCCATTCAACTTCCTGCACATCGTTAGAAATACGCGACATGATATCCCCTTTCCTTTTTTCTATATAATAAGAAAGCGGAAGAATAAGTATCTTTTTATATATCTGATTCCTTATATCCATAATTACACCACCTCTTATAGGTGCAACAAAATACATAGCAAGATACCTTAACATATTTTTTAATAAAAACAACACAACTACAACAATACATATAAACAACAATGCATCATTTTTTCCATATATTACTATTATCTTACTGATATAATAATAAAAATTTTCAATTATCGCATGTGAATTAAAAGTCAAAGGGGGAGCATGATAAACAAGTTTTACCGTTCCAAATAACAAACCCAGAAAAGGAATGACCATAGTAAGAGAAAACACTGAAAATACAACAGATAACAAATTGAAAATCATGTTAAGAATTATATACCACCAGTATGGGATGACATATCTAAATATTTTTAATAAATTCTTCACACACTATATCAGATTAATTTGTAATTTTTATATTCACCTATTCTGCAACCGGTAATTTTCTCTATATGGTTCAAAATCCTTCCCTTAAAGCCGGATTTCGTTTTACTCCTGTCAAATTCAAATTTCCAATCCTGATTGTTCACTCTCTCCGCCATAACAGAAGGATGTGTCCCTGTAAACGGAATAATATCATCAACATCATTAAAATCAAACTGCTTTGTGTCAGATAAATTTTTTTCAAGCCATTCGTCATTATGCCAGAACCGGTGAAAATGATCAGCTTTTTCTTTCATAAGTTCCGGAGACCGCACGTAATTATAATGATATACAGGTACATTTATTTTCTTGACTTGTAATTTTTCACCTTTCTCTCCTGATTCATAAGCTTCTCTGCCCGAATATTTTCTAAACCCCTGCGAATCTTTATATGAACGGATATTTTTATTATTTCTTATTATACGTATTTCACACCTATGTGCTTTTCGTGTATTATGAATATAATAATAACTGCCCCAGAAATTAAGAAAATCAAATAACAAACCTTCTATACGAGGGTCGCTGTCATACACATCAACAGCCTTTTTTATTTTATCAACATCATTCTCATGTATTATCTCATCGGCCTGAATATGAAATCCCCAGTCTCCTGTTATACTATCCAGTGCAATATTAGCCTGTTGCGCAAATATTTTTCCATTTTCCCTTAATTTTTCATCCCACACAGTATCAATTATCCTGATTTTTGATGAATTCATATTTTCTATCGCTTCCCGTGTACCATCTTTTGAATCTCCAACAGCAATAACAAACTCATCGCAAACCGGCAATACTGAATTTATTGATTCCAGAAAAGGATAATCATATTCAAAACCATTCCGTATATAAGAGAACCCGCTTATCTTCATATATTTATAATACCCATATAATTCCGGGGTGTGATTTTTTTCAGTTCTTTCTTTATGCCATCTTTAACATCAAGGGAATCAATGAAAACAGATATTGTTTGTTTATTAATTTTTTTATTAGTGCGTGTCAGTTCCTTCAGCTTTTCATAAGGTCTGGGATAACCTTCCCTGCGCAGTATGGTCTGTATAGCTTCCGCAACAACAAGCCAGTTGTCTTCAAGAGCAGCACTGATAACTTTTTCATTAAGGATAAGTTTGTCAAGCCCTTTCAGAAGTGACTTCAGGGCAATCACTGTATGCGCTAACGGCACACCTGTATTTCTCATAACTGTGGAATCTGTAAGGTCCCTCTGCAGCCTTGATACAGGCAGTTTGGCTGAAAGATGTTCAAACAATGCATTTGCAACACCAAGGTTGCCTTCTGAATTTTCAAAGTCTATCGGGTTGACCTTATGCGGCATTGCAGACGAGCCCACTTCTCCGGCTTTGATTTTCTGCTTGAAATAATCCATTGATATATATGCCCACATATCCCTGTTTAAATCTGTCAATATTGTGTTAATCCTTTTGAGATTGTCAAAAAATGCGGACAGATAATCATAATGCTCTATCTGTGTCGTCGTCCTGTAGCGTTCCAGTCCTAATTTCTTCAGGAATTCATCTGCAAACTTATTCCAGTTTATCCCAGGATAAGCTACATGGTGTGCATTAAAATTCCCTGTTGCACCGCCGAACTTTCCGTAAAAAGAAACTTTTTCAAGCATCATCATCTGGTTTTTCAGGCGCTCTGCAAATACAAATATCTCCTTGCCCATTGCTGTCGGTGAAGCAGGCTGCCCGTGAGTATGAGCAAGCATAGGCACATTTTTCCACTGCTTTGATAACTTCACAAGAACATTCAATACTTCTGCAATCAAGGGATACAGGACATTTTCACAGGCAAGCCTGAGCGAATAAGGCTGTGCGGTATTGTTAATATCCTGTGAGGTCAAACCGAAATGAACAAATTCTCTGTATTTACTGATTTTCAGCTTGTCAAATTTATGCTTTAAGAAATATTCCACTGCCTTGACATCATGGTTTGTTGTCTTTTCAATATTCTTGATTTCATCGGCATCTTCAGGAGAAAAATCTTTATATATCTTTTTCAGGTCGCCGAATTTCTTTTTATCAAAATCCTTAAGTTGCAGCAAAGGCAGCCCGCACAATGCAATGAAATATTCAACCTCAATGAATACACGGTATTTTATAAGCGCATACTCTGAAAAATATTCTGCCAATGGCTCTGTTATTTTACGATAACGGCCGTCAACAGGCGATATTGACAACAAAAAATCAGATTTCATTTTTTTGCATGTTTTTAAAGTCCGAAGATATGAAAGAAATTCCAACTATTCATAAAAAATACGACTATTTTTGACAATATTTTTTTTGACAATTCCATATATATAACATATATTAGCCAACTAATTAATGACTTTTTTTATTACAGATTTAGCTGACATGAGAAACTTATTTCTGCCGGTTTTTATTATAGTTTTAAATAGCTATATTTATCCGGCCGGTATAAATCAGCCCTTACCAAAGGAATCCGAACGTGGGTTCATGGAAAACAAAGGGCAGATTATCAATCAGGAAGGCAGACTAAGGCCCGATGTACATTACCTGTATGATAATAACGGCTTTAAATTACAACTGAAAAACAACAGTTTCAGCTATGAACTATATTACATAAAACATGATTCCTCTCAACTTTCCGATAATAATCTGGCGTCAAACCTTAAAAATAATATCAGGGTAAATTCCGCAACTTTCTACCACCGTGTAGACATTGAACTCAAAGGGTCAAACCCTGAACCCGAAATAATTTCTGAGGAAAAGAGCCATGATTACGACAATTACTATCTGGCATACACCGGAGAAAAAGGCATTACCTGCGTTTATCACTATAACAAAATCACTTATAAAAACATATATCCTAATATCGATATGGTTTTTTACATTAACAATAAAGACAATGAAAAGCAAAATGTAAAATACGACTTCATAGTACATCC
The DNA here is from genome assembly GCA_964606705.1 of uncultured Bacteroidales bacterium. GTDB lineage: Bacteria > Bacteroidota > Bacteroidia > Bacteroidales > CAZSJF01 > CAZSJF01. The sequence goes on along the minus strand of CAZSJF010000035.1, from coordinate 8,628 downwards.
GGGAGGAAACATATCCGATATAGAACTTGTATATAACGGCACCGATGACATTTATATAAACCCCGAAAAAGAACTCATTTTAAAAACATCGCGTGGAGATGTTAAAGAATCCATTCCCGTATGTTATCTGCAGGGAAATAAAACAGTGGTACCTGCTGAATTTAAACTGAATAAAAATGTCATCAGATTTAATGTAGCTGACTTTGACAAAAGCCAGACAATTGTCATAGACCCGAATTTATTATGGGGAACATATTATGGCGGCGGTTCAAATGACTGCGGTTACGGACTTGGTTCAGACGGCAACGGATATGTCTACCTCGGCGGTATTACAACAAGCACAAATGCAATAGCAACCTCAGGAGTGCATCAGACTTCGTATGCAGGGGCAGGTTATACATGGGATTATTGTGATATATATATTGCTAAAATCAACAGCAGCGGGATACGGGAATGGGGAACATATTACGGCGGCAGTGATTATGATTTCTGTTCAGGCCTGGCTGCCGACAATTCCGGTAATTCCTTTGTAAGCGGTTATACCGAAAGCACTTCGGGTATATCAACAGCAGGCGCACATCAGACTGCGATATCAGGCACATTTGATGCACTGATTGCAAAATTCAACACTAACGGGTTAAGAGAATGGGGCAGCTATTATGGCGGCACTACTGACAGTGATTACGGACAGGATGTTGCTGTTGATAAGGATGGTAATGCATTTTTAGTGGGATATACTTTCAGCACTACCAAGATAGCAACACCCGGTGCTTACCAGACATCTCTGAGCGGGGGCATGAGCGGCGGACTGGAGGCATACCTGGTAAAATTCAACACCAGTGGGGTGCGCCAGTGGGGAACTTACTACGGAGGAAACTTGTCAGAATACGGATGGAGCGTGTGTACAGATATTTTCGATTACGTATATATTACAGGTAACACCAACAGTACAAATAAAATAGCAACTGCCGGGACATACCAGACAAGTTTCGGAGGGGGACAGAGTGATGCATATATAGCTAAATTTAACAATGACGGAAATTTTATATGGGGCACATATTACGGAGGACCTGCCACCGATAATAGCGAAGGAATAGCTGCTGATTTTAATCAGAATGTTTATATGGCAGGATGTACAAACAGTCAGAGTAACATCGCAACAGCCGGAGCACATCAGACAAGCTATGGAGGCGGGATATACGATATATTTATTGCTAAATTTAATTCATCAGGAGGTATTGAATGGGGTACATATTACGGCGGCTCAGGGGACAGCGACATAGGTGAAGATATAGATGTGGATAACTGCGGCAATTCCTATACATGCGGATACACCGAAAGCCCGGATAATATATCAACTACCGGTTCACACAAACAGAACTTGACAGGCCCTGACGATGGATTCCTTGTTAAAATCAACACCAACGGTATAAGACTTTATGGTACATATTACGGCGGCCCGGCATATGATGAATTATACAATGTTGACGTCAGCAAAGATTATGACATATATATAGCAGGAAATACATGGAGCTCCAGCGGCATTGCCACAGCCGGCACACACCAGCCTACACACGGAGGCGGCACCCTTGATGCTTTCCTGGCTAAATTCGATTCAGGCAACATACCTTTTCAGGTGACTGCAACTCCCGAAACATCCTTAATATGTGGTGGAGACACCATAATATTAACAGCATCAGGCGCCAAAAATGACGACTACTTATGGTGGCCAACAACAGGATTATCCTCATCAACAGATTCTGTGGTAAATGCATTCCCCACAACCAGCACTACATACCTCGTAAGGGGAATAGATATCAACGGATGCACCGAAACTGACGAAGTAACAGTGAATATTATCCCAAAAACCCAGGAAATTGACCTTGGCAATGACACTGCAATATGCATGGGAGAAAGCTTCACACTTGACGCAGGTTCATTATATGCAAATTATTTATGGCATGACGGCGTCACAAATTCAACACATACTGCCTCTGCTGCGGGTATTTACTGGGTATATGGAAGCAATGAATGCACTTATGACTTCAGCGTGGATTCTGTTGTCGTTCAGAACTTACCTTTACCTGCAGTAAACCTCCCAGGTGATATTTTGATATGCGAAAGCACTGACACTGTTTTAAGTGCAGGAACAGGTTTTATCAGCTACCTTTGGAACGACGGTTCAACTGATTCATCCCTGTCTGTTTCCAAAGGTATATGCTGGGTGCAGGTAACTGACAGCAACGGATGCGAGAACAAAGTTACAATACTCATAAGCATGTGCCAGTCTTTAAGCTATCCCAATGTATTTACACCAAACAGCGATGGAGTTAATGATTATTTTTACGGCACGGGGAAAAATATTGAGACATTTGAAATCAGGATATACAACAGATGGGGAAAGAAAGTATTCACCTCGCTTAATAAAAATACCAAATGGGACGGGCGTTCAAACGGAATAGAATGTCCGGAAGGAGTGTATTACTGGTCAGCTACATATAAAGACTTTCAGAATAAAACACAAACACTACAAGGGGTTGTAACTTTATTAAGATAAATTTGACACCCGAACTCAGAAGTTTATACACACTCACACCCTTACTCAATCCCCATTGTTCATTGGTAACTGTTCATTGATAATTGATTCCTACATTATTCCTTCTTCACGGCTTGATATAAAATTCTTATAAAGAAAACGTATAAAAAAGTGTTCATGCAGTCTGTAATCCTCATATTCCTCGAGGTGCATATTTTTATAGCTCAGGTAAATACCTGAATAGACAACAAAATTTTCCGCCAGGTTAATCTGAACACCTGAGCCAGCTGTAACCCCGAAACCTATGCCTCCTCTCGGCAGGTTATAATAAGTATCGTAAGTGCTGAAATAAGAAAAACTCATATCCCTGATATATGCCGTCATCTCCACCGGCGTACAGTTATTCATATTCAAAGCAAGTTCATAATACGGCTTTATCATTTCCGGAGGGCCGAAGGTTTTACAAATTCCCATATTGATATCAACCCTCTCCTCCGCACCATTAAGATAAAACTGCTCCTTTGCCTGCAGGTCAATGCCATTTTCAATATTTAATGTAAAAACACCTTTGGTCTTTAACTTGGCATAATTAACTTCAAAAAAAATACCTGTGTTATTGTTAAAGTTATACTTGGCATAAAATCCAACATTTACCGCAATATCATACCTCATATTAACAGGAAGGGAAGTTGTATCCAAATCATAATCATACCCCAGCATCTCTTTGATATTATCGTAATTATAATTGTAATTGTAAGGATATGCGGCATATTTGTTTTTACCTATGATGTTATACAGGTTATTCCTGGAACTCATCCCGTTATAATAGTTTGCCGAATACTTGTTTGCACGATATAAACCCAGACTGAAGCCTGCCTGCCAGCCTTTTATCACATCAACAGGAGAAACGTCATCGTCTGATTTAAATCCGGATAATCCATTGTTTGCATGGAAGTCATTTCTTTTATAACTATCCTGTAGCCAGGAGCCTGCATAAGAAACTTCTCTGCCAGAAAGAGCAACTATACCGATAATCACCGGCATAATTTTAAATACTATGTTACAGGTCAGATATCGCATACCAAAATATATCCGGTATAAAAATACAAATATTATTGATTTTTTTTCATATTTATAATTTTGTGTGTTATTTTGCACATATATTTGTTCAGATGATAAGAGGGAAAAAAATACTGCTCCGTGCTATGGAAATGTCAGATGTTGATATTCTCTACAAATGGGAAAACGACACAGTCATCTGGCACCTGGGTAATATTGTAACTCCGTTTTCAAAATACACACTTGAACAATACGTTAAAAATTCTCATCAGGATATTTATACATCAAAACAATTAAGGCTGATGATAGCTTTATCAAGTACAGATACGCCTGTAGGATGCATAGACCTTTTCGACTATGATCCCAGCAACAACAGGGCAGGTGTCGGCATACTAATAAGCCACAAACACAGAGATAAAGGCTATGCTTCTGAAGCACTCGGACTGCTCATTGAATACTCATTCAAAACTCTCAACCTTAATCAACTATACTGCAACATAATATCCAGCAATAAAACAAGCCTTAAGCTTTTTCAAAAATTCAAATTTAAAATAACAGGACTGAAAAAGAAATGGATAAGGATAGGCAATAAATGGGAAGATGAATATACACTTCAGTTAATAAACGAATAAATAATGTCTGCAAAAAAGAGAAAAAAAATATCCCTGCCGATTAAAGTATTAATATCTTTTGCCGTATTAATATCTGTTATTGCTGCTGTCAATAGTTATTACTTTTATAAACGTATTTTTCAGCCCAATGTAAACCTTGGGCAAAAAACGGTTGATTACCTGTATATCCCGACAGGTTCAACTTTTGAAGATGTGAGGAAAATAATATATAACAAAGGCATCATAATCAATATAAACACATTCAAATGGCTGGCTGAAAAGAAAAATTACAGAAACAACGTTCATCCAGGAAGGTATCTCATTAAGGAAGGGATGAACAACAATGAACTTATCAATCTGCTGCGTTCGGGAAAACAGAAACCAATAGGCCTTACTTTTAACAATATCAGGACCAGGGAACAGCTGATTTCTGTAATATGCAGTAAACTTGAAGCAGACCCTTCAGAAATGACAAAACTACTGGGAGACCCGGAATACCTGAGAGAATTCGGGCTGACACCATATAATTCACTGGTGATGTTCATACCAAACACTTACGAATTTTACTGGAATACTTCTGCAGACAAATTCATCCGCAGGATGTATAAAGAATACAAGAAATTCTGGACGGATGAGAGAATAAAAAAAGCCAGTCAGATAAACCTGACACCTGTTGAAGTTTCAATACTGGCCTCCATAGTCCAGCAGGAAACAATCAAATATGAAGAAATGGACACAATAGCCGGGGTTTATATAAACAGGCTTAAACGTGACATGCTTCTGCAGGCTGACCCTACCGTAATATTTGCATTGCAGGATTTTTCTATAAAGAGAGTTATCAATAGGTATAAAGAGGTAGATTCACCTTATAATACATATAAGTATAAAGGATTGCCGCCCGGCCCCATCTGCCTGCCCAGCACTATAACTATAAATAAAGTCCTGAATTACAAAAAACACAATTATATATTTTTCTGCGCAAGAGAAGATTTTTCAGGATATCACAACTTCGCAGAAACTGTTGAACAACACATGGTAAATGCAAGAAATTACCAAAATGCACTGGAAAAATTACTGAGTGAAAATTAAATTTTATATTTTTACACCTGATTTAATTACTAACCTAAAAATAAATTAAAAAATGAAAAAGCTGATTATCGCACTGTTTGTAGTTATTAATTTCAACTTCTCATCATTCGCTTTAAACCCTGTAAAAGATTATCCTTTCAAACCCGATGAATACGGCATGAATTATGAAGAAGTGACTATTAAGACCGATGACAATGTAAACCTGAATGGCTGGTATTTCAAAGCAAGTGAAACTTCCTACAAAGTAATAATACTATGCGGCAATGGCGACGGCAACATGTCCGACCTCATTGAAATAGCCAGCAGTTTCCTGTCATTAGGTTATCATGTTCTTACATTTGACTACAGAGGCTACGGAAAAAGCGATGATTTCAACATCAACAAAAAGTTTTATATATACTCACAGTTTGAAAAAGACGTCAATGCCGCCATTGATTTCATGAAAACCAAATACCCCAACATCCCGCAGATACATTTATACGGCAGGGGAATAGGCGCAGGGCTTGCTGTTGCAGTGGGCGCAAACCGCAACATAACAACAATAATAGCTGACTCGCCATACACAACTTTTGAAGAGATACAAAAGACTCTAAAAACAAAAAAGAGTGTCGACGTACTTATACCGCTTGGATACAACAAAGTACTGATGGAACCCAAATACGCACTTGAAGAAAAAGGAAGCTCTATAAAAAAGCTGATCCTTGTTGCAGGCGACCAGGATGACATATATACTTCTGAAAGCATAAGAGAACTGGCAAAAATAAAAGACAAAATCACATCTGTATGTATTATCAAAGGGACCAACAGTTCAAACACCTTTTCCAATAATAAAGACAAGTATTTTACCGAAATAAAGAAAAATCTTCAGGAATAATATCCGCTTAATCCAGAACCCAAAATTAAAATTCACTTTATGAAAATAACCGAAATCATAGAAACGTCCATACTTATCAAGCAGAAAATCCTTAACGACACCGGCCTTATCAATACAATAGAAAAAGTTTCTGACGAGATGGTATACTGCCTGCTTAAAGGCGGAAAAATATTGTTCTGCGGAAACGGAGGCAGTGCTGCCGATGCACAGCATCTTGCAGCGGAACTGTCGGGCAGGTTTTATTTCGACAGGATGCCTTTTGATGCTGAGGCACTTCATGTGAATACTTCATACATGACCTCTGTGGCAAACGATTATTCATTTGACGAAGTGTATGCAAGACTCGTAAATGCAAAGGGAAAAAAAGGAGATATACTTTTTGCTATTTCAACTTCGGGAAATTCAAAAAACATAATAAACGCTGTCAATGTAGCCAACAAACTGGATATGATCACAGTAGGCATGACAGGCCAAACAGGAGGTAACCTCAAGGCTGCCTGCAAACATATTTTTAATATTCCTTCTGAAGACACCCCGCGGATCCAGGAATGCCATATTCTTATCGGGCATATTTTATGCGAGCTGGTTGAAAAGAAATTAATGGCTTAACTTCCTTTACAATTCACTTATCAGGGCAACAAAAAGTTTTATAAGATTTGGTTCTGCTTTGCCTGCAACTTCAATAATTTCCTTAATACCAACAGGGACGAGATTATCAGGATCACATTCATCTGTCAAAACTGAGACAGCAGCACAAGGCAGGTTCATATGATTTGCAACAATAACTTCAGGCACTGTTGACATTCCGACCACATCTGCGCCAATAGTTTTCAGAAAACGGTATTCTGCCCTTGTTTCAAGATTAGGTCCCGGTACCGAAACATAAACACCCTTATTCAGTTTAATATTTTCACGCTTTGCAATCCCAATAAGTTTTTTATTCAGGTATTCTGAATAGGGCCGGCTCATATCAGGAAAACGCGGGCCAAGTTCATCAAAATTCTTACCAATAAGAGGATTGTCGGGCTGCAGGTTTATATGGTCATCAATAAGCATTAGTGTACCCTTTTTGAAACTCAGGTTTATAGCACCGCCTGCATTCGACAGCAAAAGATATTTTATTCCAAGCATCTTCATCACCCTTACAGGAAAGGTTATTTGCTGCATTGTATAGCCCTCATAGTAATGAAACCGCCCCTGCATTGCCAATACTTTTTTCCCTTTTATTTCGCCATATATCAGCTTCCCTGAATGAGACTCAACGGTTGACAATGGAAAATTCGGGATATCTTTATAATCAATAGATTTTTCTATTTGTATTTCATTGATAAGTTGCCCAAGGCCTGTGCCAAGAACAATGCCTATTTCAGGTTTTGTTATGCCTTTTCCTTTTAGAAAAGAAACTGTTTGATTTATTTTTTCCATAAGTGTAGATGTTGGTTATTCATTAATCGTTATTTGTTATTTGTTTTTCAACAAAGTACATATCTATTTGACCCTTATTCTTCGCTTCTATTTTTCCTCTGTGAGTGCAGGCAAACTGATCTTTTACCAGTTCATATGTAGTTCCTGATATATTTACTTTCCCAACTTCTCCGCTGGACTCCATGCGGGAAGCTATGTTTACAGTATCACCCCAGATATCATAAGCAAATTTCTTTGTCCCTACTATGCCTGCTACAACAGGCCCTGTGTGTATGCCTATGCGTATGTCAAAAAATAATTCTCCTTTTTGTTGTTTGTCTTTTTTATAGGTTTCCATAAACTTCTGTATATCCAATCCTGCGTTAACAACATCTATAGGATTATGTGTGTTTGCTATTGGCAGACCGCCCGCGCACATATATGAATCGCCTATGGTCTTTATCTTTTCTATGTTGTATTTACCTATTATCCTGTCAAATTCTCCGAAGCAATAATCTATTTCATTAACAAGACTTTCCGCCGACATTTGTTCTGCTATTTTAGTAACGTTTTTGAAGTATGCAAAAAGTACAGTAACCAAATCATAATTTTTCGCTTCTGTCTCACCATATTGTTTAAGTTCTTCTGCTACTTCTGATGGTAATATGTTTAGAAGCAATCCCTCTGAACGATTATATTGTTTTTCTACTTCAGCTTTTTGTTGAACTACTTCAGCAGTTCTTTCCTCAACTGTTTGTTCCAATTCTTTCTGACGTTTACGCAAAGATGCCGTACGCAACTGAACATAAGAAATAAAGCCACCCAATATTATTAAAACATAACCGGCATAAGCCCACCATGTTTTCCACCAGGGAGGGCGAATAGTAAATGTATAGCTGTACTCATTACTCCAGTATCCTTCGCCGTTCATGGCTTTTACTTTAAAAGTATAAGTACCGTATGGTAAGTTTCCATAATTAGCTTCGGTACGGTTTGTTATTGAACTCCAGTTTTCTTCTAAACCCTCTAATTTGTATTGATATTTTACTTTTTGT
>CAZSJF010000034.1:1684-13660 GCA_964606705.1 uncultured Bacteroidales bacterium | reverse complement strand
ATATAATAAGTAACACAGTAGTAGTTTTCATTGTCATTTGGTTTTAAATTTAAAAATTAATTGCTATTCTGTTTCAATAACATTTGACCAGATAATATTTTTCGTATTCCTCAGTTCCTTCCACTCGTCTATCTTCTCATTTTTTACTTTTAGTAAATTTATGCCTATTCTGAACTTTAATTTGGATGTGCCTGTTGTTTGCCCGATTACAAGTTTTATTTCCCTGTCAACACTTTTATGTGGCAGAAGCGTCAGCATAATTTCAAAGTTTTTTTTACATACCCCCTTATAGACCTCTATCCTATCATTGTCCACGTAATAAAAATCCCACCATGAACATAACATGCTTAAATACTTTAAAGTGTCATTGGTATTGTTTGTCAAAGTTGTGGATACTAGCAAATATGTCTGGTTATCTGCCTTTTCATATTTACCTTGTTTAATTGTTAATACATATTTTGAAGTATCTGCTTGTGCGGCAGATAAAAGTATTTCGCAAAATATTCCATTTGTTTTTTTTAATACATTGTTATTATCTTGTTTTCGCTTTGCCAGAGGAACAACTCCTTTTCCCTTGATTACTTTGGATAAAGTATATCCATCCTTTTTGAAAGAAATTTCCGTCGTATCGTTTAAATAAATTTGATAATTTTCATATTTATAAAAGGATGTATTATTTTTTTTGATTTGGACATCAATATACTGATAAACGATGTCAAAATTTGTCACAGAAAAACAAGTTTCTGTTGTTGCATTATCTTCCTTAACAGAATTTCCGCAGGAAAAAATAAACAATGCTGCTGCCATAAGGCAAGTGAAAAGGGTTTTTGCTGGTTTCATAATTATTTTCGATTTTATAATTAAGGGGACTTCTAAAAATTCAAACCATCAGATAATTCAATAATAATGAGTATATTTATCAAAAAAAATAAATATATGATAACACAGACATACAAAACAACAGGCAACAGAGGATTATTTGATGAAGAGGAAATTTGTCAAAAGCTTTCAGAAATAGGCAATCCACTGGAATTAATAAGCAGAGTTGTAGATTTTGAGATGTTTAGAAGCACATTAGAATCAAAACTTTTAAACATGGATAAGAAGAACAATGCAGGAGCAAAACCATATGACGTAGTGATGATGTTCAAAATAATGATTTTACAACGATATTATGGACTTGGCGACACACAAATAGAATATCAAATATTAGACAGGCTTAGTTTCAAAAAGTTTTTAGGAATAGAAAGCGGAGACAAAGTACCTGATGAAAAAACTGTTTGGGCATTTAGAGAAAACATGACCAATATAGGACTTGTAGAAGATATTTTTAAGCAATTTACAGAATTTTTGGAATCAAAAAATTTGATAATGAATGAAGGGAAAATGGTAGATGCAAGTTTCACAGTAGCACCACGTCAACGCAAAACACGAGAAGAAAACAAAATGATAAAACAAGAACGAGGTGATGAGCTTTGGAATGATGAACCAAATAAAAAAAGTCATAAAGACATTGATGCCAGTTGGACAAAAAAGAATGGGGAAACATTTTACGGATATAAAAATCATACAAAAGTTGACACAAAGAGCAAATTTATTGACAAATATAAGGTTACTGATGCCTCTGTTCATGATTCGCAACCATTAGATGATTTATTAACAGAAAAAGACGAGGAGCAGGATTTTCATGCAGATAGCGCATATACAGGCGAAGAACAGGAAAAAGTGATTAGTAAATACAAAATGAAAAATAAAGTGCATGAAAAAGGTTATCGTAACAAGTCATTAACAGAGGAGCAGAAAGCGAGTAATCGTGAGAAATCAAAAACCAGAGCAAGAGTAGAACATGTATTCGGTTTTATGGAACAAAGCATGAACGGCTTATTTTTGAGGTCTGTTGGCATGGTCAGAGCAACTGGAATTATTGGCTTAATAAATTTAACATACAATCTATTTCGTTATGAGCAAGTTGTTCGTTTAAATATTATAGAAGCTAAATAACTGATAGATAGATAGATAGATAGATAGATAGATAGATAGATAGAATTTTGTAAAAAAATGAATTTTTAGATGTAGAATTACAAAAAAATATTGTAATATTGACTTGATTTAAGAAGATCGGTAAATGGGTTCTACGATTTTTTTAAATCAAAATAGAAAAAGTGAATTTTTAGAACCCACCTTAAACTTTTACAATACTACTAACATTAAAGTCAAAAGTCAAGAGCCAATTAGTATTTGGCGGGTTTGAGTTAGTATTTGGTAGGTTTGGTTGAGAATTTGGTAAAAAAGGCATATAAAAAGTTTAAAGTTCGGAGTTTGGAATTAGGAGTTTTGGATAAAGGAACAACTCCAAATTCCAAACTTTAGGCACTCATTAATCCTGGATTCCTGCTTTCGCAGGAATGGAAAAAGGAAAAAAAGAAACAATTTGCGTTTTAAACAGGGATGGATTTGTGCGCTTCGGCATTCCGCATTCAATGCGGAATCCAGAGACAACAAACTTAAAATTATGTTATCTACCAGCTCTTCGTAAAAAAGTACTTCGGAGTTCATCATTCCTTGTTTGATATTTGTTATTCAAAAGGGGACATTTCGACTCCGCTCAATGTCCCTTTTGTTTATTTATTTCACTTCAACTCTTATCCCTTCCGAATGAGCTGAGAATTCGGGTGCGTACATGCACTGTATCGTTGTTATGCCGTTGGAGAAGTTTCCTTTATGTGTTACGTAAAGAGGATATTCAAAGACATAAGTTCCCTTGGGCAGATAGTCAAAGAAGAAGTTTGTAGCGGCATCGCGTGTGCTTTCATAATATCCGAGTCCGTCCTGATACTTATACTGTGATATCACATTAACAGGCTCAAATCCTGAAGCACGCATGTCTTTCATCTGCACGTATTCCATGTTCCTGTCAACGCGGAGCTCTATCCTCACCTTTATCTTGTCGCCTACTTTGAGGACTGTATTTTCAGTTACAGGCTCTATCACCGGTCCCTTGTCGGTATTGATTTCCCTGAAAAGTTTCTTTTCAAGTTTCAGAGGTGTTTCATGAGGTGTTATCTTGTCGAGCTGTTCAAAATACTGCCAGTACAGTGCTCCCCACGCCACGCCATCGTCGGTCTTGGTTACAGTGATATTTCCCATTTCAGGCTTTATGTCACTGCCACTCCATGATGTTTTGTAGTATCCTGTTCCTGCTTCAACCTGAACACCGTCGAGTTTCTTGGGGTCTATTTTAATATCTCCCAGCGACACTTCAACCAGTTTGTCGCTTGCCAAAACGTCTGTACCTCTCAGCAGAAGCGCATAGCAGGCTTCCACAGTAGCTTTTGTTGTCTTCCAGTCCTGAGTCTGTTTTTGCTTCAACAGCCATATTTTCATCTCTTCAACAGATTGCTGGTCGTTTGCTACTTCGTCGAAAGCTTCTATGAGCAGTGCCTGTGATTCTATAGGCGCTTCATACCAGTAATAGCTTGCAACAAAGTCCCTCCAGTACATTCCCATCTCCTCTGAGTGCAGTGCATTTTCTTTCAGCGATTTTATTATAGCGGCCGGCGTTACCTTATCGCCATACCTGTAAAGCCCAAGAGCGATCATGCCCTGCATGTATTTATTCTGGCTTAACCAGTATTTCTTGGCCTGGCCTTTGAAATAATTAACAGCTTCCTGGTTATTGGAGGCTATTTTGATGTCGTTAAAATAACTTCTCGCATACAGGTACTGTATATCATCCCATCCCAGATGGTTTTCATTCATAGTTTGAGGATAATACTTTTTAATATATTCATAGTCTTCCCTTATCCTGTTGTCGAGATACAGGACGCCATTTTTCACCATTGTCCACACTTCCTGGTTCTCCCTTACATTTTTCACACCAAGTTTGTCAAGATGTCCGAAACCGGTGACAATATGCTGTGTTATGTACCTGCTGTCGCGCATGCCTTCGAACCATGCCCAGCCGCCGTTAGGAGTCTGCATTTTTTTCAGTTTTTTCAATGCTGAGCCGAGTTCGTTCGACATTTTGTTAAGGTCAAACAGCAATGCCACCCTCCGTTTCCTTTCGCTTTCATTTTTTGCATCAAGCACCCACGGGGTTTCTTCAAGCATGAGAGATTTAAGTTCCTGGTTCTTCTCAAGGTTTGACAGTAAAGCATCAGGTGTGAGGTTTTTCCATGAATCGAAGACCTGTTTTATCTTAGGGCTGGAATTAACGATATGCGAGGCTATGCTGTTGCCGTAATAGCGGCTGAAAACCTGCTCGGAACATTCATAAGGGTATTCTATGATATATGGCAGTGCCTGTATGGCATACCACGCAGGATTGGATGTGAATTCAAGTGTCAGTTTTTGACTGCGCAGTGTTGTCGAGCTGCCTGAATTGATAAGCTTGTCAAAGCTGAATTTCTTTGTCTGGTTGCCATTGATAGGCAGCGGCATTGACTCTGTAACCAGCATCCTGTTGGTTAGCACAGGTATCGTCATCTCCTCGCCGTCGGAGAAGTTGCCTGACTTGGCGTAAATGCGGTATGTAATCGCGCCTATGCCTTCAGGGATCTTTATGTCCCAACTGAGAGCAGCATTCTGTCCTTTTTCCACAGAGAAGCTTACTACAGGGTTGTTATTTCCGACAAGGTTGTCAACAGGTTCCATAGTAACAGCATTGAAGAAATTGATCTTAGCTTCACCTTTAAGAGATTTATCGGAGATGTTTGACACCTTCGCGCTGAAGGAGATATTGTCGCCTTCCCTGAAGAACCTCGGTGCATTGGGCACTACCATAAGGTCTTTCTGTGTAACAAGCTCATTCTGTGTAAAGCCGTACATCAGGTCTTTGGTATGAGCAAAGCCGAGCATCTTCCATTTTGTGAGCGACTCGGGTGCAGTGAATTTTATCACCACATCGCCATCTTCATTGGTTTCGAGGTGCGGGAAGAAAAATGCAGTTTCATTAAAATTCTGCCTCAGCTTGACATCTGAAAAGTCAACATTACGGGTATCTATGCCTTTAGGTGAAGTTTTACCGTCTTCCCCTCCCCAACTATAATTTCCATGGCCTGTGGCCTCTGATGCAGTAGCTATGTTATTTTGAGAAAGCTGAACACTCTCATCCATCACATCGCCAGGAGCAGCTTCAGCAGCTTCAGTATCTTTATCAATAAGGGGCACTTTATATGCCATAACCATCGTTTTTTTATTATCATAACCCGCACCAGAACATCTGACCCCATCTATATAATATCCTGACCTGCCATAATAACCGCCATAATAAAATCCGAACCAGTTCAGCACATCATATTCCTTATAAACACCGGGGAAGCTGTTTCTGTAATCAGCGCACAATTGAGAGTTCCTGACAGAGAAAGCATTATTAATTTCCCAGTTGTAATAGCTGTAATATGAATCATATATGTTAAAATACCAGCTGTTTGCCCTGAATGCATCGAGGGAAGCATCATACAGGGTGGCGAGCATTTCTGCTGCGACTTTTTCACCTTTACTTCCTTTTATTTTTATTTTCCACTCCTCATTCTGCCCGGGCTGCAACTTGTTCCTGAAAGTTTCAAATTCAATGTCAAGATCCTTGTTGGAGTATGGCACATAAATATTATTTTTAAAACTGTAGCTCCTGCCATGTTTCACAGCAGTAATACATACTGAAAAGTTTCCCCTGTATTCCTCTTTTATCGGGATTTCTATGACTCTCTGCTCCTGGCTTAATTTTATCCATTGCTTTCTGTCGGCAGAGTCCCTTGATTCTATTTCATAAAGAATATTTACATCCTTGTCTTTGGTGCCTACGACAAATGAGACCTTTTCTCCGGGTTCGCCTTCGTCTTTAAGCATCCTGAACCATACAACATCATTAACAGGCGACTGTTTTTCCTTAACGGAGAACAAAGTGAAGTAATCGGAAACACTAATATTTTCACCATATTTATCTTTTGTCGAGATTTCAACAACATACTGCCCCTGCTGCCATTCCCTGAGATTCTTTATCCTCAGTATGGAATCTTTTTCCGTATCAAAAGCAGTGCTGAGCACCAGTTTGTCTTTCTCCCATTTCGAGGAATTGGTTTCGTCGTCATATATGTCATAAGGGAATGACTGGTAATATTCTTCCTTCGACATCACAAATTTGTCGGGCCTGTCCCACTTGCGTTCCCTGAAAATTTTGTCAGGCTGTTTGAGAGAATAAATTTTTATCGTCCCTTTTGCATATTCAGTTTCGCCGTTAAGGTTAGTAGTGTATATTCTGAAAGTATCAACTTTTTCCCTGTCAAGCTTTTCAGGGATATCCACACTTGCGAGCAGCGCTTTATAGCCAACATATACTCTCTTGCTGTCGGTGTGTGTCTCGCCGTTAAGGTCAGTGACGTCAGCATAGACAACATAACTGAACACAGGGCTGTATTTTTTCGACAGGCTCAGGTCTGGTATTGCCGTGAAGTCAATGCAAAACATGCCGTTCTCATCCGTCACTGTGGTACCGTTGGTGATCTCCATTTCAGGTGACGACGGGTAATATCCCCACCACCATCTCCAGAACGGGAAAGTTGCAGTCCTGACAACCCTGTACTTTACCTGTGCATCGGTTATCATGTTTCCTGCATAAGCTTTTGCCCTGCCTTTTACGGTAACATTTTGCCCGAGTTTATAGCTGCCCTTCACAGGGTCGAAGGTTACTTCAAACTTGGGGCGTTTGTATTCCTCAACAGAAAAATAAACATTGCCATAGACGTTATTAATACTCATCTGTCCGTTCAGGACATTTACCGGCGCAGTGAAGGTACCGCTGAAAGTGCCGTATTCATTTGTTGTCAGCGTAAGTTCCGAAATTTTCTGACGGTTAACATCATAAAATACAACAGTGGTTTTAAATCCGGTTTTGATACTACTCTTATTCCTGTACTTTTCCAGGACAATACCTTTAAAATATACAGTCTGCCCCGGCCTGTAAATAGCCCTGTCTGTAAAGAAATATGTCAGGGTCTTACTTTGTTCAGAATTAGAATAATCATACATGGAAAAATTACTTTCCGTTATAAGCTTGTCGTTCTTATAAGTAATTTCCGCATAAAAATATTTTGAACTGTTGTCAATTAACGGCGGGACAGAGAAAAATCCGTTTTCATCTGTTGTAAAATTCTTCCAGTTTACTTCTTCGTAATCCCTGGTCTTGTAATTATACTGCTGGCAGAATGTCTTGACCTGCGCACCATTTAACGGCAAGCCTGTCTCCCTGTCGAGCACATAAAAATCATAAGTGCCGTTATAAGAACCTTTACTGTAATCGTAATTTTTATTTTTACTTATATAACTTATGTTTGATACCCAGAATGAACTGTAGGCAACAACATTGTTAATGCATGAGAAATTCTTATCCGAACTTATAAGGACAATATAATATCCGAGCGGAAGTTCAGGCATTTTTATTTCGGCGGTGTGTGTCTGATAATCGCCGTCATCAGGGAGTTTTACGCTCCACTGTTTGAAAACAGGTTTTGCAACGTATTTACTAACAAGCTGTTTGTCATAATATTTTCTTGTCAGCCTGCTGTTTTCCTTGAAATCTATCTGTACCACCCTGGCAAACACCTCAGGAGTGCTTTTGTATGAAACAGATGCCCGGAAAGGCTTGTCGGGCAAGTTTATGCTTTCTGTTGTCACAGACAAAGAAGCCTGATTGATGATCCCCTGCAGCATGCATTTACAGTTCTTACCTCCGTCAGTATCAGGAAATTTTTCAATTGTTTTTTTGCAAATCTCAGAGGCTTTCTTAATATCCCACTTGTATTTATCGGATTCGGAAGGGTTGTATTTCGCTCCTCTTATGTTATATTCCACTGCTATTTCATAAGACACATCGGCTGAAGCAGGATTGTCGGAACATTTTTTTTCAAGTTCCTCCAGTGCGTTAAGATACAGGCTGTCTTTATTTTCTATAACGGAATTAGCCCATACAAGTTTTAACCTTTTCAGGTCAACATCAATATATGACGACAGGTCCAGGGCGTTGGAAGGAATAAGATCATTGTAATTATGAAAAGCCACCAGGTCCTGAAGTATCTTAATGGCATTGTATTTCAGCGACGATGTGTCTTTTGTTGTAATATTTATTGCGGCAAACTCCCCTGCAGGCTTAAAATAATCAGGGTTGTTAAGTTCAAAACTATAGGCAGGCATGGTAACACCGGATTCTTCGTTCATGAAGAAGTCAACAGCCCTGTGGGCAAGGAAATCATAAAGCGTAGGCCTGTATTTCTTTGAATTTTTCTTAGCTATAAGAATATCATCATAATCCTTGAGGTTTATTTTTTTCAGTTCATCGCTTTTTGACAAAGACTGCCTGTAGTGGTATGTGACTTTATCAACGATATCGCGCAATGTCCATGTTTCTATATCGTCTTTATTGAAATTAACGGTTTCCGTCCGTTCCAGAAATTTATACCTGTTATACTGGTAGTATGTCCAGTAAATATCTGCAGTGATTGAATGCAATATCTGCTTTTCAGGAGTTGATGCGCCTGCAATCTCAGTATTCAGGTCATTGAATATTTTTTTGTAATAATCTTCCTGATAATCTGTCTGCAGTTTGATTTTATACAATACTGCTTTTATAAACTGCGGCTTGTTACCTTCTTCTTTTGCCTTTGTATATATTTTTTCGACAACTTCAAGAGCAGATTTGGGCAGGCCTTTTTTCTCAAGCGAGTCCACCTTTGACCACTGCTGTTTGTAATTATATGAAGGTGTAGCCACATAAGTGCTGGCAAGTATGCATCCGAGAATGCATGCGGCAATGATGATGATCTTTGTTTTCATAATTTATGATTTTAAAAGTTAAAAATAACAATTGTTTGACAATAAGACGGAGAAAAAGTGAAATTCCATAAAATAGTTTTAAAATTTTTTAGCCATTATTCATAACTATTTTCGGGCATGATCTTTTTTAATTTTCCATCTGTTCCATAAAGTTTTCTTTTAATAAGTACTCCTTTCTTATTATACTTAAAACGAAATTTTGCATCACCCCGTGTTTTAGAATTTTTCAATTTCCCGTCTGCCCCATGTTGACTTGTTTCTGTTAATTCATCTTTATGATTATACTTATAACAACGGAAAGCGATTCCATCTTCATCTTCAGATAATTTATTTTTTACAAAATATTCAACCTTTACAGGTTTATAATTTTTATTATAAGTAAAGCGGTAACACATTGTGTTTATTGCTTCTTCTTTGCCTATGCTGTCTTTGCCTGATATAATACCTTTTTCATTAAATGTGTAATCCTTAAAATATTTAACCGTTTTCTGGCTTTTTGCACAAAAAGGCGCAAAGGATAAAATTAAAATAATGAGATGGGTTTTCATACTTATTTGTTTTATTGTTACCACTGTTGGTGCGCGACTTCAGTCGCGTACCTAGTTTGTTAATTTACTTTTTATGTCATTCCACGCGTCTGAAGACGCGCGGGAACAGGAGTTTTTTATTTTAAAGTTAATGATACAATAGTAATAACATTAAAAGCAAATGTCAAGTGCCAATTAGTATCTGGCGGGTTTGAGTTAGTATTTGGTGGGTTTGGTTGAGAATTTGGTAAAAAAGTTCGAGTACGAGAAAGAGGAATGAGGGAAAAAATCCCTGCCCTCGCTCCTCGTACTCTCTCTGATTTTTTGGATTTAGTTGAGAGTCCGGCAAAAATTATTAATCAATAGACCAAAACTCCAAACTCCGAATTCCAAATTCCGAACTTTTTCCACAGTTTCATAAAAATCATAAATTTTATATATTATTGACAATTAATAAGTTATGCTTTTATTACGATAAAATATTTTGGTGTTCATAATTTTTTTTGTACTTTCATACAACCAAATTGACAAAAAGTTACCCTTTAGATAAATAAATGAAAAATCGTTTGGTCAGTTTAAAGTTGGCTGTCAAAAAAGAAAAAGATGAAAGTCATATCAGGCAGGATGAGCTTGATCTGATTAATGGCTGTCTCAAAAACGATAGGCAGGCTCAGAAAAAACTGTATTATAAATACTGTAAAGCGATGTTTACTGTGGCGTATAGAATAATAAATAATTATGATGTGGCGAATGATATTCTGCAGGATGCCTTTATACAGATTTTTAAGGATATTAAAAGTTTCCGAAAGGAGTCAACACTGGGAGCATGGATAAAAACCATTGTTGTGAGAACTGCATTAAAGGAATTACGGGAAAAAGATTTTTTTGTTTCGATCGAAAACACAGATGAATTTAATCAGAACGTTGAAATGCCGGTGGTAGTTGATAATTCCATGTCGGGGTCAGACCTTGAAAAAGCGATATTGTCATTGCCTGACGGTTACAGGACAGTGTTCTTGCTTATAGAAGTGGAAGGATATTCGCATAAGGAAGTGGCCAATATGCTGAATATCTCAGAAGGGACTTCAAAGTCACAACTGTTTTATGCAAAAAAACAATTGCAGCAAAAACTGGGTGATTTTATAAATTAATTTGGATAAAGAAAATGATGTCAGAAGATATAAAATATAATGATTTCAAAATGCGCAGTTCCGATCTGCCTGAGCACACGCCAAGGCATGATCTGTGGGACAACATAGAGGAAAAGATGAATGCTGAAGCAGAAGCAAATTACAAGAACTCCATGGAAAACCTGCCTCAGCATGAACCTGAATCAAACCTGTGGAGCAGGATAGAGAATCAGATGGGACATAGAAGAAGGCCTGCCATTATCGGTTTCTTTAACAATTCCTGGCTGAACCTCGCCACCTGGGTTGCCACCACTATAATTGCAGTTTTGCTCACCACCACTCCTTTCAAAAACAAGGTTTCTGAAAAAATACTGTCAGATAATCTGAACAAGAAAGAGAAACCACTTGCTGAAAAAAACACATATATCAATAATAAAACCGATGCTAATGATGCAGGTGTAGAAAAAAAGACAGACAATCCAACAGCATCTGCTGATAATACTGATTTTTACAACTATCCGGAAAAAGATAATTCTTCCGGCTCCGAATTGGCAAATAATAATGCAAAGAATTATAAAGAAAGAAAAAATGATCTGAAAAACATAGTTACTGCTGCGGAAAAAGAAGGCAAAACAGAAAAAAATGAAAGCAACATTATTTCAGCCGGTACTCAGACCAAAAACGATCAAAATACTAATGACAATAATCCTGTTGTTTCAGATAAATCTGCAGTCAATAACGAAAAAGACCATTCAGCAGTAACTGCAGATAGTGACAATAAAAATCCTGCAGGCAATGACGGCAACAGCGACGTTACAACTCCTGTAAACAGCACTGAAAAACAGTTAAGCCCCGAGGGAGACGATTATGGCCGCAGCTCAAGATTTTCTTTAGGCATGCACTTCACTCCCGAGATCATCTACAACCTGGTCAACCGCGGAGCTTCAGGCTCAAGGCTGAGCGGTTATATAATCGATGTAAGCACATACATCAAACTGGATAAAAACATCTACCTGCAAAGCGGTTTAGGGATATCTTTTGCTTCAGAAATAACAAGCTATACTGTGGATTATAAAAAATATGAAAAGACCGGTTCTTACACTAATGTTGACTCCATAGGCTATGCATGGGTAGGCCCCGATCTGGTCAAGCAATACTATACAAGTGTAAAAGACAAATACAGCTATGTCAACTATCATCAGTATGCATCAAAAGACCAGCGCGACCACAGATATACCTATATTCAGATACCTGTAGTTTTAACTTATCAAAAAGATATCAGAAAAAACGCCTATCTTGTAAAATGCGGAATCGTAATGTCAAATATGATCTATAAGAAAGCTCCTGTGCTGACTTTCGAGGAACAAAATGCTGAAGAGATAATAATAGAAGACAAAACTCCTGCAAGAATGAATACAAACTGGCAGCTGCTTTTCAGCGCGGGATACCGTTCTTTTATGTCTAACAGCATAAGTTTAACAATAGAGCCTACA
>CAZSJF010000034.1:0-1674 GCA_964606705.1 uncultured Bacteroidales bacterium | reverse complement strand
ATATTCCGAAAATCTGAACAGGCACCCATATTCATTCGGAGTAAGAGCCGGTGTTATATGTAATTTTTAAAGGATAGCTGACCATGCTGAGGAAATTATTATTTTTTGCGATATTTATTCTTTCTGTTTCTGCTCAATCTCAAAACATCGGAGGAAATGTTTTTGCAGGCCCAGGCATAGACAAACTGGATATCGGGATAGCATATTTATACCATGCCGGCGACACCATTCCTGTTGACACTGCTGTCTTCGACACTCTCGGTTATTATGACTTTTACCAGGTGCCTTCCGATACTTATACAGTAAGGGTCGAACCGTCTGTAAGTTCCCAATATTACGGACAGTACCAGCCTACTTATTATGGTGATGTTTTAAACTCCGGAGATGCAACTGAGATCATATTAACGGCAAACAAATGGGATGCCGATATCCACCTGATAAACTCTTCCGCAATACCTGAGAACAATATCAGCAAGGTGTTTTCTGCAGGCAGCATTTACCCGAATCCTGTCACCGGCGAAGGCCGCATTGCAATATCACTTCCCTGTGCCGCCGTCATTGAAATGATAATTTATGACCAGCTGGGGCAGATAGTTTACAAAAAGAATATAAAAGGAAATACAGGAAATAACACCTTATTCTTTCAGGCAAATAATCTTCAAAATGGGATTTATTACCTGAGGATCTCTTCTGACAACAGTTTTAAGACGACAAGAAAGTTCTTAAAGCATTAGCAATACTCTCATTTTACCATTGAAGTAAACGGATTCGCAAGTCCCTCATATTTTGTCAATTCCATTTTAACCGTACCGACAATAACGGCAGACTGTACCATTACCGGTATTCTGTTTTTGTCATCCGAAATCCATAAAAGCATCGGTTAAGGGTCTTTAAATACAGCTCCTGTTACAACCCATGGTTTAAACTTCATGCATTTTATCTTGCCTATGGAAGTGGTGATGGTCTCTCTTCCGAGAAAGATTATTTTTGTATTATATGTGGAATCATCAAGGAAAAAATCTATTTTGATAGTATCATTTATTTTCATCTTTGAAACATCAAATGTGCGGGCATAATAAAAAGTCGAGATAATATCCTGTATATAAGGTTCGGTTTTTCTCGTTGTTGTATCTTTTCCGTTCTTCACAGTTTTTGCAACACGCTTGAACTGGTTGAAATACACATCCTGATGTATTATATACCCTCCCTCATTGACCCTTCTGATGAAAAGCCAGGGAGCAAAGGATTCTTCGTCAATATATGTTTCATACCTGTCAATAACTTTGAAAAACCAATCAAAAGCTTTCCTTGACTTGCCCCAGCCCACAATATGCAATGTATTCCTGTTTGCTATCTTTTTGTTCTCGTTAGTAACTTCAAGAGTTGCATATCCTGCAGTAACTTTGCCTGTCAGATAAGAATCATAACAAACCCTGTATTCAAATTTTTCTCCCCGTTTGAAAGCTGTATTGCTTACTTTTCTCAATTGCTGCGCATTAAGGAAACCCATAGATACAACAAGGATTAATATTGAAAATATTACTTTTCTCATGGCCTTTTTCTTATAATAAAAACAAAAATTGTTCCAAATATAATATTAATGCCGGTTTTTTTATTAATAAAATTGATAACTACTGTAATAGGTGTATGAGAAATTGCACAATATTTTAAACA
>CAZSJF010000033.1:0-13890 GCA_964606705.1 uncultured Bacteroidales bacterium | reverse complement strand
CGACCATTCTTGATATCGGCGTGTTGGTCGTTTTACATAATGACTTAGCTTCATCAAGTTTGATATCATAAATATAATCTTTGATGGTTTTCATGAACCACATATCGGTCCTGCCTGCTTTATAAATAGCTATAAGTCTCTCAAAAAAGAAATATGCCGCGAGCAGGGAACATATAAACAGAGGTATCATTATCACTCCCCCCTTTAAAATCAGTTGCCATAAGGTAAGAGAAGCCTCTTTTGTTTGCGGATTCTGTACAACCTGATTCACTACGTTGGCAGCTGTATCTGCTACTGCATTTGTTGCGTTTACTATTTGCAAAATAATTCCCATAAATTAAGTTTTTATTTAAACTTCTAAAATTAGATATTAAGTACCTTGACTTTTGGCAGAAAGAATTATTTTTTTAAACAGTCGTATGTTAATAATATTATACGTTCTGCATTGGAAAAAGTTTTAAAGGAGCAGCACAGATTTGCTTTGTATTAAAATGGCCTGAAATTTTTTTATGCCTGATTTTCCAAATCACGCTCTTGTTTGTGATGAATACGATTAAGTTTAAAATCGGACGGGTATTCATTTACAAGAGGAACTGTTTCTGTTTCAACAATGCTGGTATCAAGCCCGTATGCTTTGAAATCGGATATACCTATGTTACGCAGTAAATTATATACATTCATTATAAAACGTTCAAAAGGAGGAAATTCATAGTCATAATTTATTATCCTGTCAATGATGATAAAACGAAAATCTCCTGAAACATTATGTTTCATTAATGATGCATATCGGCTTGTGATATCGACCTCTCCGTTCTCGACCATTTGCTTAACAGCTTCACGGAAATAAAGGTTTATGCGGGGGTTGATTTTAAAGCCCATTTTAAAGTCAATCCAGTTTATTATTCCCGGGAGTATTGTGTCTACTTTATATTCCAATAAATAAGGTTCATCTACGACATCAATATGAATGAACCAGTATGTATCGGCCCTCTTAGGCCTTTTGTTTAAAATAGAATAAATAATCTTCGACTCAATTTTATTATGAAATGATGAGTTGGTAATATATACCAGATTTGTTGCATATTTTGGTATGGATTCATCTTTACTCAAATCACGTATAACATCAATAAAATCTCTAAAATGCAGATATTTATAATATCTGTTTTTGATTTTTCTTCCATTATACCATACAAACATTATAAAAACCAGTGCTGAACAAATCAATAAAGTAAACCATCCTCCCTGAACAAATTTATTCAGGTTTGAAATCAGGAAAGTGCCCTCAACCAAAAGATAACCCGCCAAAAATACAAATACAACAAGTAAGGGCCTTTTTTTATTGTAAAATAGATGAAGAGCCATAAGAGTTGTAGTCATAAGCATGTCTAAATTTATAGACAATCCGTATGCTGCTCCCATATTAGATGATTTCTGGAAAAAGGAAATAACAAAAATACATGCAAAATAAAGGAACCAATTTATACTGGGAATATACATTTGTCCCTTAAAAATGGTAGGATACTTGATTTTAACTTTTGGCCAGAAATTCAGCAAAATTGCTTCACTGATTATGGTATAAGAGCCACTGATGATTGCCTGGCTTGCTATAATAGCTGCAACTGTTGCCAGAATAATTCCTGATATCAGAAACCATTCAGGCATTATGGTATAAAAAGGATTAATCCCTGATTTTACAGAATCTATATTTAACAAAATCCATGCACCTTGCCCGAGATAATTAAGAATCAGACATGTTTTAACATATATCCAGCTCATTCTTATATTTTTTAGTCCGCAATGCCCGAGGTCTAAATAAAGGGCTTCAGCACCGGTAGTACAAAGAAAAACGGCTCCCAGCAGAAAAATACCCTTTGGATGTTCAACTAAAAGATTAAATGCATAATATGGATTAACAGCTTTTATGATCCATGGAAACTTTACAATCTGAGCTGCCCCTAAAACTCCTATTGTTGTGAACCACAGAAACATAACAGGTCCGAATGATTTCCCTATTTTATTAGTTCCTATTGATTGAACAATAAACAATATTGTTATAATAACAAACACTATAGGTAGAATGGGAATATCTGGACTAATCATCGTAAGTCCTTCTACTGCTGATAAAACTGTTATTGAAGGAGTAATGATTCCGTCTGCCAGTAAGGCACCGGCTCCAATCATTGCAACAAAAAACACCCATGGGACACGCCTTCTTATAAGTGCAAACAAAGAAAGGATACCGCCTTCACCTTTATTGTCTGCACGTAATGTAATGATTATATATTTAAGTGTTGTCTGTAATGTTAAGGTCCATATAATACAAGACAATGCCCCTAAAATTAATTCTTTGGAGATAGTTCCGGCAGTAGATAAAATAGCACTCATAACGTATAAAGGGGAAGTGCCTAAATCTCCATATACTATACCAAGAGAAATAATAACTCCAGCTACACTCAGTTTTTGGATCCCACTACTTTTATTATTCATTATCCTTTGATATTTTAACCCTTACAAAAGTAATAATATTAATTAATGCAATAAAAATTAAGGTTTTATTTTTCTTTCACGGCAGTATTAAATTGCTTTACCCCTATTAATCTGTCATAAAATTCACCTGTTTCCCTGTTATACACATATATTGTATAATCATTTTCGGTTTCATAATGTTTCCCTTCAATAAAGGACTCGTCGCCGGTTTTTTTGTTATTTTCAACAAACACATACATATAATCATAATATCCCTGCTTTAAATACAGAGTAGATTCATAAGCATGCTTTTCATAATTATATGTCATCTTGGACTGCCTGGTAAAATTCCAGTTTGTAAGCGAACCCATAATATATATATCCCCGTCAATAAGCGGTGCACTATAAGGCAGGGAAAAATGCACATAAACATATTCAGCTTCAATGCTGCTGTTCTCTGCATCTTCGGTTTTTATGAGTTTTTTCCCGTTAATGTCTTTTTCGGTATGATAAGTTTTAAATGTCCGTCTTTCATCGTCAAACAGGTAAACATAATATAAAGACGAAGAGCTATCGCGCTTTATCTTCTTCACCCTGTCCGAAAGATATTTAAGGCTTTTTATGTCAAAGTGCCTGTATTCATTACCTCCGCTGAAAACATTCTCTATGAAGTAATCATAAACCAGTTCATCGCCTTTTATCATGGTTGGCTTAAGCCCTGTTATTATGTTATCCCACCGGCCATTCTGCTGTATGAACACTTTTAAATCACTATAAGAATTTGCGATTTGATACCCTTTGCTGTTTATAGTAAAATCTATTTCCTGTTTATAATTTTTATCATCAAAAGAAGCGGGCTGCTTAGACATCGCATTAATGTCCACCTTATTTTCAAATACCATAAATCTTTTTGTAAATACAATGCTGTCTTCATTGCCGGCAAAAACTTTTATTATATAATTGCCGGATTTCAGCAGTTTGAATTCATCTGTCGGAAAAGTCAGCTCGTAATGTATATATTCCTGAACTGTATTGAATGAGAATTTATAATTGTCAATATTGCCATCGGCAAAACCTTCAATGTATTCCATGGTATTCATGCCGGAAGGTTCCCAGGAAGCATTACAATGTATGACTGTATATTTATATTCTTTAATTTCCGCATCCATATCGTCAAAAGACAGTTGCAGCTTGTCGTCACTGTTGAGTTCAATCATCGGATATGAGAGTTCCCAGTCCTTCTTGTGAAGTAATACGGTTTTTATATTATTCTTATATATGTAATCTTCATAACGTACAAACGTTTCCTTATAGTAATCATCTTCTTTTTCCTCTGCTTTCAAGGTGTCATTTCCTTTTGATTTCTGTGTCTTCTTTTGCCCAAAGCATGGTAGCGAAAACAGCAAAGCAGTCAGAATATAAACATTAACGATAATGTAAGTTTGTCTCATTGAAAAAAATAATTAAACAAATTTAAACAAGATTTAATTCCTGAATAGATATATTTTCAGAATAATTGATTTAGTGATATGCGCAATTGCAAAAATTTGACGTATATTTGTTACTACAAAACAGGGTTCATTATGAAAAAGAAAAGATTTCAATATCTGATTTTAGGCATACTTTCTCCTGCTTTAATGATTTTGCCAGGAAAAGCACAGGAAAAAGACAGTGTAATAAATGAGGAAGGCTACAAGCTTGAAATAATAAAACAGGTGGAAACAACGCCTGTAAAAGATCAGGCCAGTTCGGGCACATGCTGGTCTTTTTCAGCTACCTCTTTTATAGAAACAGAGTTGATACGTATGGGCAAAGGGGAATATGATTTATCGGAAATGTTTTTTGTCTGGCACGCATACTCCGAAAAGGCTGAAAAATATGTAAGGATGCAGGGCAAAATGAATTTTGCCGATGGCGGAGAATTTCACGATGTCATGAATGTAGTACGGGACTACGGTATTGTACCGGAAGAAATATACAATGGCAAGAATATCGGGGAAGAAAAACATATACATATGGAAATGGAAGCTGTCCTGACCGCTATGGTAGGGGCAGTCATAAAAAACAAGAATGGAAAACTCACGCCTGTATGGCATAATGCTTTTAATGCGGTTCTTGACGAGTATCTCGGCAAAATCCCTGAAAAATTCAATTACAAAAACAAAGAATATACCCCAAAGTCTTTCGCGGAAAAATTGGGCATAAATCCGGACGACTATATTGAAATTACTTCTTTTACCCACCACCCTTTTTACAAAAAGTTTGTCCTTGAAGTACCGGATAACTGGGCTTCGGAAAGTGTATATAACGTTCCCCTTGAGGATTTGTCACAGATTATTGATAATGCTTTGAATAACGGGTACTCTGTTGCATGGGGCGGAGATGTCAGCGAAGGCGGATTTTCTTTTAAGGATGGTATTGCTGTTGTTCCTGAAAAGAAAATTACACAGGAATTACGGCAGGAAGCTTTTGATAACTATTCCACAGAAGATGACCATGGTATGCATATAACAGGCATAGCCAAAGATCAGAAAGGCGACAAATATTACCTTGTAAAAAACTCATGGGGCGTGGAAAGGAATAACCTTAAAGGATATTTTTATGCTTCCGAAGCATTTGTCTTATATAAAACAACCAGCATTATGTTGCATAAGAATGCTGTTCCTAAAAATATCGCAGTAAAACTCGGATTATAATTTATGTATAATAAAACATTAACGGTATTATTTTTGTTTATTATTTCCGCTTATTGCTATCCTCAGGCACCAAAGTACAGTAATGAATTCATGGCAATAGGTGTCGGAGCAAGGGCTCTGGGAATGGCAAATTCAAATGTGGCAATTGTTGATGATGCTACCGCAGGATACTGGAACCCCGCAGGGCTGACACTGGTTGAACAGGACAGGCAATTTGCATTGATGCATTCTGAATATTTTGCAGGTATTGCCAAATATGACTACGGTTCAATAGCAGCAAAAGTAGATGCAACAAGCACAATAGGAGTTACTTTTATTCGTTTCGGCGTTGACGATATTCCGGATACTTCAGAGCTGATTGACAGTGACGGCAACATCAACTACGATAAAGTCAAATCGTTTTCTGCCGCTGATTATGGCACCCTGTTTTCATATGCCAGGAAAAGCTCCGTTGAAGGCCTCAGGTACGGCGCAAATGTCAAGATAATACACCGCAAGGTCGGGGATTTTGCTAAAGCATGGGGTTTCGGGCTTGACGTGGGAATGCAGTATGACCTTAACAACTGGAGGTTCGGAGTAGCAGGAAAGGACATCACCTCCACATTCAACGCATGGACCTATAATCTCAGCGATGAGATGAAGGATGTTTTTGCCATAACAAATAATGAAATCCCGGAAAAATCTCTGGAAATCACTATGCCAAGGTTAATTATGGGTGCAGGCAGAAAAATTGAATTGTCGAAAAATATATCATCTCTGGTAGAAACAGATTTTGACATGACCTTTGATGGGAAGAGAAATGTTCTTGTGAAAAGCAACCTTGTCAGTATTGACCCGCATATGGGACTTGAACTGTCCTATAAAAATTTCATTTTTCTGAGGGGGGGCATAGGAAACATACAGCAGGAAACAGACGACAATAACAAAAAAATGACAACCTTTCAGTTGAATATGGGCATTGGCATAAAAATCCATAACACTATCAGCATTGATTATGCACTTACAGATTTAGGCGATAATTCCATTGCCCTGTACTCAAATATTTTTTCACTGAAATTAAATTTTAATAAAAAGAACAATACCAGTAATGAAAAATTTTTTAAATAGATAAAAAAAGGTTATATTTGTTTATATAAAACCACGAATAAAACAACCGTATGAAAAGGTTTGCATACATATTTATCCTTATATTTATATACACTTTTTCTTTTTCTCAAAATTACAGTAACAACTGGATTGAATACGACCAGCATTACTTTAAAATTAAAGTATCTAAAGAAGGCATATACCGCATCAGTTATGCTGAATTAGCTAATATTCTTTATGATTGCGGGGAAGAACCCGCAATATTTAATCCACAGAGATTTCAAATCTTTACCAGAGGAGAAGAGCAATATATACTTGTAAATAATACAGGAGGGAGTTTTTTAAATAATGGCGATTACATAGAATTTTATGCAACAAAAAATGACGGATGGCTTGATTCCCTTGTATATGAGACACCATCTTCCCAGGCTAATCCCAACTTCAGCCTGTTCACCGATACAGCAGTATATTTTCTTACATGGAATACGAGTACTACCGGCAACAAAAGGATGGCTGTTGAAACCGACATCAACTTTAACTCATATAGCCCTTTGCAGTATTTTTACAAAATAAGCAGGAGTGATTATACAAGTCAGTATTACCTGGGAGAAACAAACTCAAATGATGCAACCCGCCCTGAATATACTGCAGGAGAAGGATGGTTTGGCAGTGCTTTTTATCTTGGAGGCTATATAAATTACAGCATATCCACTACCAACAAATATTCCGGCGGGCCTAATACAAACGTGGAATTCGTCGTTGTCGGAGCTTCTGATTATGGATCATCAACTCCTGACCACCATTTAATGGTTTCTGTTTCAGGCAGTAATATTATAGATACTACATATGAAGGTTATATCGTTAACAGATTTACCCGTTCAGTATCCACCTCTTTGCTCGGAAGTTCAACTACCCCATTAAATTTTACATCAGTTAATAATATAGGCAGCGGTGCTGACAGGAATGCAGTTGCATATATATCAGTAAAATATCCTCATACTTTTGATCTTGAAAATGCCTCATCATATAAGTTGTATATTCCCGACGGAGCTGAAGCAAAAGACCGCCTTGATATCACAAATTTTAATGTTGCTACCGGTGATTCTGCTGCTTTATATGATCTGACAAACCACAAAAGGATAAAAGTTGTTAAAGACGGAAGCACTTATAAAGCACTCGTACCTGATAATAATGCCGAAAAAGAATGTTATCTGACTACCGGCAGTCAGATAAATAATATAAGCGGAAATCAGTTAATAACTGTATCTTCATTCTACAACAGCGGATATGCAAAATTTACCGATTATTCCGGCGGCGCATTCAATAACTCTGATTATATTATAATCTCTCAGACCAGCATTATGCCGGTTGCCGCTGAATATAGTAGTTACAGAAACAACAGCGGATATACGGCTAATGTATTTGATGTGGAGGAATTATACGACCAGTTTTCTTACGGAATAAGAAAGCACCCCCTTGCCATAAGGAATTTTATGAATTTTGCCATTAATAATTATACCGACACAATTAAAGACTTATTTATTATCGGTAAAGCATACAGGTCAGGAAATGATGGCGGCGGCGGGCAATATTACGGGCATAATTCCGGATATTTTGATCTGACATTGGTTCCGTCTTTCGGAGTGCCTCCTTCAGATATCCTGTTTACTTCAAAACTTACGGATACTTCAAACTGTTACCCTGCAATATCAACAGGGCGGCTGGCTGCAAGAAATACAGACCATGTTACTTTATATCTCAACAAAGTTGATGAATATGAAAGCAAATATGACAACCCTGATGAAGAATGGATGAAAAATATTCTGCATCTGGGAGGAGGAATGACTGAATATGAACAAAACTCTATAAGCGGTTATCTGGATAACTACAAAAGTATTATTGAAGACACTTTATTCGGGGGATATGTAAGGACATACTTAAAAACATCTTCCGAACCCATGCAAATGAACCCATCGGATACTTTAAAACAAATTATCAATAATGGTGTTGTATTGTTGACATTCTTCGGACACGGAGCAACAATAGGCTTTGACCTGAGCTTAAACAATGCTTCTGACTACAGCAACTCGGGCAGATACCCTTTAATATTGGCTAATTCATGCTTTAACGGAGATATTTACAATGCGGAGGTCGGCTCAAGTGAAGAATTTGTCCTGATAGAAGACAAAGGAGCTATCGGGTATCTGGCAAGTATTTCAAAAACCCTTCCGACAGCTTTGAACCTCTATTCAACGGAATTTTACAAAAATATTGCATATAAATATTACGGCCAACCGATAGGAAAGTGTATTCAGGAGGCAATAAAAGAACTTGACCCGGACATATATTTTAATAATGAAATCAGTGCCAATTATATTGCCTGCCTGTTAATGACTCTCCACGGCGATCCGGCAATAAAACTATATTCTTATTCTAAGCCTGACTATGTGATTACAGGACCGGATATTTCATTTTCTCCTGCCTCAGTTACAAGTGAGATTGATTCGTTTGACGTGAATATAAATGCGAGGAATATCGGCAGAGCTATTGATACATCTATCTGGGTCAGCATCACAAGAACATACCCTGACGGAACAGACTCAATGTATATGAAGAAAATAACAGCCCCCCTTTATCAGACTGAGATTACTTTCATATTACCGGTCGATATCACCAGGGGTGCGGGTATTAACACTTTGAGAATACGGCTTGATGAATTAAATGAAGTTTTTGAGTTAAATGAAAATAACAACGAAGTAATCATAACCCTGAACATTAAATCTTCCGATATTATTCCTGTGTATCCTTATAAATACGCTGTCATTCCTAATGATACGACAACGCTGAAAGCTTCAACAAGCGACCCGTTCTCTCCTGCAAAAAATTATGTTTTTGAAATAGATACAACGGATGAGTTTAACAGCCCTCTGAAATTGTCCCAGACAGTGAATCATTCCGGAGGAGTTGTTTCATGGAAGCCTGCTATGAATTTTACAGACAGCACCGTATATTACTGGCGTGTATCACTTGATTCCGTATATATGGGAAAGTATAACTGGAGAGAAAGTTCTTTTCAGTACATACCAGGGAAAAAAGGATGGGGGCAGGCGCATTTTTACCAGTTCAAGAATGACAGATATCAGTATGTGAGCTTTAACAGAGATTCCCTGAGATTTGATTTTTTTAATGATAAAAAACTCATTACTGCCAAGACAGGCAACTATTATCAACCTCCGGGATATGACATCTATCTGGAATCTGTTTATATCAATAATTCCATTGTAGGAAACGGAGGAGTGTGTTTAGGCGGAAATCCATATCAGGGCAACGGAATGCAGTTTGTTGTCATTGACCCTGTATCAGGTGTAACATTGATGAACTGGCGTATTTATCCTGCAAATCCAAGTGCATATGACGGCCGGTATGACAGCTATTTTACGCATAACGACATACGCGGTTATTTCGACTTTTTCACAAATACAACAGCTTGCTGGTATGCCCCTGTTAATGGCTGTGTTAGCTCTATTCCGGACACTGTATGGAAAAATCGTATAAAAAACTTCATTGATTCTATCCCTGACAATTATTATGTGCTGGTAAAAAGCCATGGCTACCATAATGCCAATACTTACAATGATGAATTGTATAAAGCCTTTAAATCCATAGGATGCATGGATATACGGGATATTGATAATGGAAATCCTTATATATGTTTCGGAACAAAAAGAAGCGGTGATACCACCACATGCGATGATACGCGCAAATGCCACAGCATGGAAGGCAATGCTGAAGACCTCATTCAGCTTACAGATTCCTTCAGCACAAACTGGACCGAAGGGTTTATAGAATCGGAACTTATCGGGCCGGCTACACATTGGGGTTCACTGCACTGGAGACAGCACAGCTATAAAGGCTTAAATACGGATTCAATACGGTTAAGTGTCATAGGCATTAAAATTAATGGGGAATATGATACAATACCCGGCTTAAAAGGATTGCCCAGAGATTCAGGGGATGTTTTAGATTTAGTTAATTACATTGATGCAAGTGTATATCCATACATGAAGTTGATAGTATATATGAAAGATGACGCCATGCACACGCCTCCCCAGATGGACAGATGGCAGGTACTGTTTGATGGTGTGCCTGAAACAGCCCTTGACCCTTCAATACATTACAGTTTTTATAATGATACAATAAACGAAGGGGAATCAATCAAACTGTCTATTGCCGCACATAATATAAGCGACTATGACATGGACAGCCTGATGGTGCATTACTGGATTGTTGATAATAATAATATCTCTCTTCCCGGGATTTATAAAAAACTCAGGATACATCCGTCAGGAGATATATTAATAGATTCAGTAAATATGTCTTCCGAAGATTTGAAGGAAATGAACAGTTTATGGGTAGAGCTTAATCCTATCAGGCCCAGCACAAGTTTTTATGACCAGCTGGAACAATATCATTTTAACAATATCGGTGAAATATCTTTCTATGTCAATGATGACATAATTAACCCTATGCTTGATGTGACATTTGACGGTGTCCATATCCTCGACGGGGATATTGTTTCCGGCAAACCGGAAATAATAATGACACTTGACGATGAAAACAGGTATCTCCTGATGGACAGCACAGCGAGAGATACTTCCCTGTTCAGGATATACATCAAAACACCTTCCGCTTCAGACTATGAGAGAATATATTTTTATGAGAACGGCGAAGAGATAATGAGATTCTTTCCTGCTTCCCTACCCGACAATAAGTGCAGAATAGAATATGATGCAGAATTTCCCGAAGACGGAATATATGATCTGAAGGTGCAGGCAACCGACAGGTCAAAGAATGAATCGGGAAACATAGACTATCACATCTCTTTCGAAGTCATAAATAAATCGACAATTACCAATGTTCTCAACTGGCCTAATCCTTTCTCCACTGCAACACATTTTGTGTTTATCCTCACAGGCAATGAAATTCCTACATATTTCAAAATACAGATAATGACGATAACAGGCAAGATCGTTAAAGAGATAACACAGGATGAAATAGGCTCTATCCATATCGGAAGGAATATCACGGAATATGCATGGGACGGAAAAGACGAATATGGCGACCAGCTGGCTAACGGGGTTTATCTTTACAGGATAATAACAAATATTAACGGTGAAAAAATAGAGAAAAGTGACAGAGATCAGGTAACTAATAAATACTTCGTCAAGGAATTCGGAAAGATGTATCTGATAAGATAATGTAATTTTTTTAAAATACCCTTATTTTATTATATCTTCGTGAAACTTAGTGCCTTTGTGTCTTAGTGGCAAAATTTTTTCTGCCACTAAGGCTCTAAGACACAAAGAAATCACTAAGTTTGTATTTTAATCAATTTAATTTTTAAATTATAATTTTATGAAGAGATTATTTTTTATAGGATTGGCAATAATTGTCATTAGCGGCTGTAATTCGGGCAAAAAGCAGGAAATCATAAAAACACCCATGCAGCAGAAAATTGATCAATATGCAGTTGTCAAACTGACAACAGACATTTCAAAATTCAGCGATAAGGAGAAACAACTGCTGTCGCTGTTTATAGATATTGCACAGATCATGGACGACATTTACTGGGAAGAAGCAATAGGCGGTAAGGAAAAATTTCTTGCAGGTATTACCGATGAAGATACCAGAAAATTTGCTCTTATAAATTACGGACCATGGGACAAGCTTGATAATAACAAGCCTTTCATAAGCTCATATAAAGAAAGGCCGCTGGGAGAAAATTTTTATCCGGCTGACATGACAAAGGAAGAATTTGAAAAATTTGACAGCAAGGATAAAACCAGCCAGTACACCATCATTAAAAGAAACCCCGACGGCTCTTTAAAGACTGTTCCTTATCATATCGCTTTTGAAGAAAAGATAAAAAAGGCTGCCGAACTGCTAAAGCAGGCTGCCGGGCTGGCTGATGACCCGGGGTTGAAAAACTACCTGAATTTAAGGGCAGAAGCACTACTTACAGACGACTATTTCAATAGCGACATGGCATGGATGGATATGAAAAATACAAAATTCGACCTTGTTGCAGGCCCGATAGAAAATTATGATGATGCTCTCTTTGGCTATAAGACAGCACATGAGGCCTGTGTTGTTGTTAAAGATATTGAATGGAGCAAAAAACTGGAAAAATTTGCATCCTTCCTTCCCGAACTGCAGAAAGGTCTTCCTGTTGAACCGGAATATAAAGCAGAGACTCCCGGATTTGATTCGGATATGAATGTTTATGATGCTGTTTATTATGCAGGCGACTGCAACGGGGGCAGCAAGACCATTGCCATCAACCTGCCTAACGACGAAAGAGTCCAGCTGACAAAAGGCACCAGGAAGCTTCAGCTTAAAAATTCCATGAAAGCGAAATTCGACAATATCCTAGTACCGATTGCCAATGTGCTTATTGATGAAAGCCAGCGCAAATACATAAAATTCAATGCTTTCTTTGAAAACACCATGTTCCACGAAGTTGCACATGGCATGGGAATTAAAAATACGATAAACGGAAAACTTACGGTAAGAGAGGCTCTTAAAGAACAATATGGCTCCATTGAAGAAGGGAAAGCAGATATCTTCGGACTGTATCTGGTTACAAAATTTTACGAAAAAGGAGAACTTACAGAGGGAGAGCTGATGGACAATTATGTTACTTTCTTCGCCAGCACATTCCGCTCAATACGTTTCGGAGCAGCCAGCGCCCACGGCAAAGCGAACATGATGAGATTCAATTTCTTTGAAAAAGAGGGTGCTTTTACACGCAACAGCGACGGAACCTATAAGGTGAATTTTGACATCATGAAAAAAGCTGTTGTTAAACTGATGCAGGAAACACTTCATGTTCAGGGAAACGGAGATTATGAGGCAGCAAAAAAATGGGTTGAAGGCGATGGAATAATAAAAGCACAGC
Organism: uncultured Bacteroidales bacterium; assembly: GCA_964606705.1. Taxonomy (GTDB): domain Bacteria; phylum Bacteroidota; class Bacteroidia; order Bacteroidales; family CAZSJF01; genus CAZSJF01. Next base: position 684 of record CAZSJF010000033.1, on the reverse strand, counting down.
TTCAGTCAGACCTTAACCGACTTGAAAAAGAAAATATTCCTGTTGACATAGTCTTTGAACAGGGAAAAGAAGTGCTGGGGATTAAATAAGACAATAGAAAAAAAATAGATAACAAACCCCAAGCTAATTTTTATTGCCATGCTCCAGCAGATAATTTTCCGCTTGCACTGACCAGATGCCGTTATTCTTTTCAGCTATTTCATGTAACCTTCTGAAAAGCGGATTGGTTTTACCTTTTTTCTCAAAATCGCTGATAGCGGTTAACTCCATATTAATATGAGTGTATATCAGCTTTTTTCCGCCAGGTATATCAGGCAGGTTCTTTGTAGTTTCAATCACAGAATCAAGCCCGCCTACATGTGTTATCATGACTGACGGATTAATAAATCCTTTGGACATCATATCCAGCGCTTCGCGCATATCATCAGTGTTGCCGCCGCTTGTACCTATAATATGCGTAGATGAATAATGCACATTGTAAAAGTTGAATTCCGCTTTAAAATCAGGGGAAGCAGGGCCAGCAAAGAAATTCAGGCATCCGTCACGGCCAAGTATCTTATCTGCCTGCTCAACAACCTGCTTTACAGGAGCAAAAACCAGCACATCGTCATAACCGTGATTGTCAGTAAATGAAAACAGTTTTTCAGTCGGATTGCTGCAATCTTTGATATTCTGATAAATCAG
>CAZSJF010000032.1:7415-13912 GCA_964606705.1 uncultured Bacteroidales bacterium | reverse complement strand
AAATTTAATCCGTGCTGAATATTTACATAAATTGTAATAATACAAAGTGCCTGAAATATTAAAGGAATGATTATACAATACCTTAATCCAACTTCAATACAGCGAGAAACGCTGTCTGCGGCACTTCAACATTGCCGACCTGCCTCATTCGTTTTTTGCCTTTTTTCTGTTTTTCCAGCAGTTTACGCTTTCTGGTAATATCGCCCCCGTAACATTTTGCAGTAACATCCTTGCGCACTGCTTTTACGGTTTCCCTTGCAATGATTTTAGAGCCTATGGCTGCCTGTATTGCCACATCAAACTGCTGGCGGGGGATTAACTGCCTCAGTTTTTCACATATTCTTCTTCCGAAATTATATGCATTATCCCTGTGTATTAATGTTGACAGTGCATCTACCATGTCGCCGTTAAGGAGGATATCCAAGCGGACAAGATTAGCTTCTTTATACCCTGTCTGGTGGTAGTCAAAAGAAGCATAGCCTTTGGAAATGCTTTTAAGTTTGTCATAGAAATCAAATATTATCTCAGCCAGAGGTAATTCGAAGGTTATGTCAACCTTTTCGCTTGTCAGATAAACCTGGTTCTTAAGGATGCCTCTTTTGTCAATACATAGCTTCATTATTGATCCTACATATTCGGCTCTTGAAATTATTGTCGCAATGATATAAGGCTCTTCTATATGGTCAATATAATTGGGAGCAGGTAATCCTGAAGGGTTATGTACTTCTATTATATCGCCCTTTGTTGTATATGCTTTAAATGAAACGTTGGGAACAGTGGTGATAACATTCATATTAAATTCTCTGTCCAGCCTTTCCTGAATGATTTCCATATGCAGTAACCCGAGAAATCCGCATCTGAAGCCGAATCCGAGTGCAATTGATGATTCAGGAATGTATGTCAGTGATGCATCATTGAGCTGGAGTTTCTCCATTGACATGCGTAATTCTTCATAGTCATCAGCATCAACAGGATATATCCCTGCAAAAACCATAGGTTTTACATCCTTAAAACCCTCAACAGCTTTTTCACAAGGGTTTTCAACATGAGTAATAGTATCACCGACTTTCACTTCTTTTGATGATTTAATACCGGAGATTATATATCCCACATCACCTGTTTTAAGCGTTTTCCTTGGTTCCTGTTTGAGCCTTAATATCCCTATTTCATCAGCATGATATTCTTTTTTTGTTGCAACAAATTTCACAAAATCACCCTGTGATATCTCTCCGTTGAAAATGCGGAAGTAAGCGATAATTCCCCTGTATGAGTTGAACACAGAGTCAAATATCAATGCCCGGAGCGGAGCATTGGGATCTCCTTTCGGAGCAGGTATCCTTTCAATAATAGCCTGCAGTATATTCTCAACACCCATACCTGTTTTTCCGCTGGCTTCGATAATATCTTCACGGCTGTACCCTGTTAAATCAGTTATCTGGTCTTTAACCTCCTCTCCCATTGCATTAGGCATATCCATCTTGTTCACAATAGGGATAACTTCGAGATTATTTTCAAGGGCCAGATACAGGTTTGCTATTGTCTGTGCCTGTATCCCCTGTGTGGAATCAATTACAAGCAAAGCACCTTCGCATGCTGCAATAGAACGGGAAACTTCATATGAAAAGTCAACATGGCCTGGAGTATCTATAAGATTCAGAACATAATCTTTTCCTTTATATTTATAATTCATCTGTATAGCATGGCTCTTTATTGTAATGCCTCTCTCCCTTTCAAGGTCCATATTATCCAATATCTGTTCCTGCATGTCCTTTCCAAAGATAGTTTTGGTGAATTCCAGCAGGCGGTCAGCCAGAGTGCTTTTGCCGTGATCTATATGAGCTATTATGCAAAAATTCCTTATATGTTCCATCTATGCAAAAATATGAATTTTAATTATAAAATCTGCATATTATACAACCTTTTAAATGAAAAAATGCTCTTTGACATGAATATTTCAATGAACGTTTCATGACAATCAACATCTTACAAATAAACACCAGATCTTTTAGTACAATAATCCAAAAAATAATGTAAAAATTTGACTTTGTTCTTTTTATAGCATATATTTATTACGGTTTTAACGCAACCTTTTTTAATTTAATATTGTCTTTAATACAGATAGGTCTGTTTGGCAGAAAAAGGATAAGATATATGAAAAAAATTATACTTCTGTTGCTCATTTTATTTGTCGCAAAAGTTACTACTGTCCTACCTCAAATAGTTATCAATGAAGTATCTAATGCCAATAACTCCCAGATATCTGATGAGGACGGGGATTACGAAGACTGGATTGAAATTTATAATGCAGGTTCTCAAACCGAAGACCTTTCACAATATGCATTAAGTGATGATAAAGATGTTCCGTTAAAATGGATATTTCCGCAAATATATCTGGAACCCGGCAATTTTATACTGGTTTTTGCATCCGGAAAAGACCGCAAGCCAAAGACTATCGTGGGCGCCCACTGGGAAACAGCTATTTCCGGGACCGATATTTTTAAATATAAAATATTCACCAGCGAACCCGCTTTGTCATGGAAAAATATCGGCTATAATGATGCATCATGGAGCAGCGGAGCTGGAGGACTGGGATTTGGTGATGGTGATGATAATACCCAGTTACCATCAGGGACTATATCATTTTATGTCAGGAAAACATTTACCATTAACGACACATCTAAGATCAGGGATGCTGTATATCACATGGATTATGATGATGGTTTTGTCGCATATCTTAACGGGACAGAAATAGCAAGATATGGGTTAACAGGTACTCCTCCTGCTTATAATGAACTGTCTGATGCACACGAAGCCGTTATGTATAACGGCGGAAGCCCGGAAGTATTTCTGATCGATGACTCAGTCTTTAATTCATTAAAACGTAACGGAGACAACGTGCTTGCCATTCAGGTCCACAATTATTCCTCCGGCTCGTCAGACCTTTCATGTATTCCCTTTTTGAGCCTTGCTGTTGAAAATGGTTATAATTACTATTCAACACCACCATCATGGTTTGACATTTCAATTGCAGGCAAGCTTCCTCATACTAACTTTAATATTAAAAGAACCGGGGAAAAAATTTATCTGAGCAAAACAGACGGAACAATTTCAGAAGAAGTTGATGTGCCTGGCCTGGATATCGACGACAGTTATGGCCGTTATCCTGACGGGAATTCCGCCTTTGTATATTTTGATGATTACACACCGGATTCTACCAACAACTCAAGCGAAGCATTTGACGGATATGAATCTGCACCGGTATTTACTACTACTCCGGGCTTATACCCCTCTTCAGTAAATGTAATAGTAAGCAACACCTCTGCCAATGGAGGGGTTTTGCGTTACACAACTGACGGAAATGATCCTGTTATTACTTCTGCATTGTATAATACGTCAATAAATGTAACCAGCTCAGAAGTTATCAAAGTCCGTTGTTTCCCGACCGTTAATAATCTGCTGCCATCCAAAATCGCTGTCGGTTCTTTTTTGATCAATACCAGTTATACAGTTCCTATAATTTCTATCACTTCCAATTCCGAAAATTTCTGGGGCAGTGATGGAATAATTGATAATCCTTATCAGGATACAAAAAAGCCATGTACCATTGAATATTTTGATAAAAACGGCACACTGCAGTTTTCGCAGGATGCAGGCATAAAAATAGACGGAGGTGCGGGAGGAAGCCGTTCAAAACCACAAAGAAGTTTCCGTGTGATGTTTGACCATTTTGTATTTGGTGACGGAGCAGTTAATTACCCGCTTATCCCTGATAAAAATTATTTAAAAGTATACTATGACATATTTTTAAGAAACGGAAGTAATTTCTGGAACAAATTGCCATACAGGGATGCCTATCTGCAGCGTATTTTCAAAAGCACAAACGTACTGTACAATGCATATACACCGGTTGTTGGCTTTATAAACGGGCAATATTTCGGAGTATATGAAGTGCGCCAAAAAGTGAACGACAAGTACATGGAAACCAATTATAACGGAAATGCAGATACAGCCAATGTCCTGTCTGTGGGTTATTATTACAACCCCGGAACTTTAAGGGTGGTGAAAGGGAGTGACACAGGTTATTATGCAATGATCGATTATGTTGAATCAATAAGTACCTCTGATGCTGACTTTATTGAAAAGGTTGATAAAAGGCTGGACGTTAAAAACTTTGTTGATTATTTTATTGCCAACAACTGGGTTGATAATGAAGACTGGCTTTATAACAATATGAAAATTGTTAATGACCCTTCCACTGATAATAGATGGAAATTCTGCCTGCAGGATATGGAGAATGTTTATGGCTCATCTGCTTCCGGTGATATGTTTAATTATATTGGATATTATTCTTATTCTTATACTGATCTGTATGATTATTTATGGCAAAACACTTCTTACAGGTATTATTTCATTAACCGGTATGCAGATTTGATGAACACCATTTTACTTCCTGATTCCACAAATAACCTGCTGAATACAATGCATAATGAATTATATCCCGAGATGAGCAATCAGTATACACGATGGCCGGATGGCAATTCTCTGTCAACCTTTAACAATGAAAAAAACAACTTAACAACTTTTAATAATTCCCGTAATACGACTGTATTTAGCCAGATAAGATCTCACAACTCTTTAAGTGCAATAGTAAATATCAACGTAAATGTAAGCCCCGCCGGTGCAGGCAGGATACTTGTAAACACAATAATTCCTGAGAATTACCCATGGACAGGCAAGTATTTTAATGGTGTCCCGATCACTTTAACCGTCATACCTAATCCCGGCTATACATTCGACCACTGGGATTCTTCCCCGTTCATAACGAATGTGAATGCACCAAGCTGGACAAATAATATCACAACAAGCGGTGCAACCTTTACTGCTAATTTTACCGGAAATGCAGAAACTCCCGATGTTGCGATAAGTGAAATAAATTACAATTCTGAATCTTCCCTGAATTGCGGCAACTGGGTGGAATTATACAACAACAGCTCCTTTGATATTAACTTAAGCGGATGGAAACTGAAGAATAAAGATGGTTTCAGCTACACTATCTCTGATAATACGGTTGTATCTTCACATGACTACCTTGTGCTCTATGATAACCCGTTAAAATTTAATGAATTTTTTTCTGCCTTGTCTAAAAACCAGGGGGGATTCTTCTTTGACCTGAATAACAACAACGACTCGGTTAAGTTATACAATAATAAGGGAACACTGGTTGACATGGCTGTTTACACAGATGAGTCTCCGTATCCTCTTGGTGCAGACGGGACAGGAAGGACACTTGAGAGAAAAGACGTCTCTGTTTCAGGCGATGTTGCATCCAACTGGATGGATGGCTGTATCCTTGGTTCACCCACGGAAGCTTTTTCTCCTTGTAATGACCCTGTTATTTTTTCTGAAATAAATTACCATCCCAGTGATTCACATAATGCAGGAGACTGGGTGGAAATAAGGAATACTTCGGTTTCAGATATTGACATTTCCAACTGGCAGTTCCTTGACTGTGAAAATAACCACCTGTTTACAGTACCGGCAGGTACAATACTAAATCCAAATGAAAATCTTGTAATAGCAGGTGATATAGGATTGTTTAATTCTATATATTCCGATGTAACTAATGTTATTGGCCCTTTTAATTTTGGCCTCAATAATGACGGTGAAGAAATAAGATTGAAAGATAATTATGGTGTTATACAGCAGACTGTAATTTATGAAAATGTTTCTCCCTGGACTACTTTACCGGACGGATACTTATATACCCTGGAAATAAATGACATATCAGGGAACATGAATGATGCAGATGATTGGTTTGCAGGCTGTCCTTTAGGTTCTCCGGCCAGTAATTATACTATAAATTGTCTCTATAGTATAAATGACGAAGTGGCCACCAATGAAAATATTCTGATTTATCCAAACCCTGCCAGCAATTACATAACCGTTGAATACTCCACACCGGCAACTGACACAAGATATGAAATATTTAATATCCTTGGAAAAAAAGTAAATACAGGTATCCTGAAAAAATCAGATAAAAACAATATTGACATTTCGGGTTTGCCGGATGGTATTTATATGCTGAAAATGTTTACAGATAAAAAATCAGGAGTTAATAAATTTGTGAAAGAATGATTTTTCCCGGCATATATAAATTTTCTGTAGATTTGTTTTGTAATAAACTAAGTATCTGATGAAAAGAATCATCATTTTGATTTATTCTGGATTGACTTGCTTTATCTCTCTTGCGCAAACCGCTTCAGAAGTAATCCCTGACAAAAGATTATATGAATGTTTTGAAAAATCATTTATAGAGAAAACGCTCAAACAAAATCCTGACACAATACTTTATTATAATTATTTTTTAAGCAACTCCTGTTTTATCAGCAATGGTGCTTCGCAAAAGCCGGTTAACGGAACAAACATTTATGATGTTAAAATGAAAAAAACAGGCAATAATGGCAAAGATGTATTTTTTAATGAAGACTTATCCAAAT
>CAZSJF010000032.1:0-7405 GCA_964606705.1 uncultured Bacteroidales bacterium | reverse complement strand
CATTAATTCTTTCAATGTCATGAAGTATGATTTTATAATATATGAAGACACCTATTCCCACTATATTCTGGGAAATACAGGCAAAGTTCTGGTTTTTTACCCGAGAAGCCGTTTTATTAAAAAATATAACGAATATTTAAAAACAGTACATGGAAAAAAATAATCACTGAATGAAACCATATATTGTTTACATATTGTTTTTATCACTGTTGATTAATCAGACTGCTTACTGTCAGGATTATGAAATCGACCAGTATAACGGGATGACAGTATTAACCTGCTCCGGTAATTTTTACGACAGCGGCGGCAATGCAGACTACGGGATAAATGAGAATTATGTGGTTACTTTCAATTCAAATGATGTTATCAACACTCATATACAGCTTTATTTCAATGAATTTGACATTGATGCTACCGACACATTATATATTTACGATGGCCCGAATACATCAGCTCCTCTGATAGGAAAATACAACAATAATAATACACTGTTTTTATTCCCTGTAAAAGCATCTCTGACGAACGGCTCAGGAGATTTAACAATTAAATTCAAATCGGATGGCTCCGGAAATTCTACAGGATGGAAGACCATGATTTCATGCATTCCTTTATGCCAGCTGGTATTTTCACATGTCGACTCACTAAATACCACACCCGGTGTGGAAAATAATTATATTGATGTATGTTTCGGCGACACTATTACTTTTGTCGGCTCAGGCGAATATCCTGAAAATAACACTATTTATGAACAAAGTGATGCCACATCAATGTTTATATGGGACTTCGGAAACGGCGTGACAGACACAGGACAAACAGTATCATATTATTATAATTATGCAAGAGGTTATGATATAGGCCTTACAACAATAGATTCACACGGATGTACGAATAAAAATGCACTGGGGCTGAGAGTCAGGATATCAAAAAGCCCGTTTGACCATATTAACAGTAACCCAAAAATATGCCCCGGAGATATTATGACAATCGAACTCGGATATGACAATAATTCCACTATTGTTGTTGATTCTTTCGGTTCTGTGCAGGCTGCCAGCCAGAAATTCGACAGCACTATGTTTATCCCCGATGGCCCTGTTTGCCCGGAGCAGTGTTACAACACAGAAGTTACTTTTAATGCTTTTATACCCGGGCAAACCATTACATCACCAGGTGACGTACTCTCAATATGCGTAGACATGGAACACTCATACGTAGGAGACCTTGAATTTACTATTGTCTGCCCCAACGGACAGGACGCTATTCTGAAGCAGTATGTAAATATGGGAAATGCATATATGGGAGAGCCTTATGGACTGGATGACCATAGCAGTTATGATAATGGATGTAATTACATATTCAACCCTCCGGGAACACCATGGCAGTATTGCTGGTCAGAGATATATCCTAACATAGGTACTATAAACGATAACGCAAATCAAAGCCAGCTTGATTCCACAAATACTGTCAACAACACAGGCTATTATCTGCCTGATGAAAGTTTTTCCAGCCTGATAGGCTGTCCGCTTAATGGTACATGGAACATAGAAATATGTGATTACTGGCAGGTAGATAATGGTTATATCTTTGAATGGTCTTTAAACCTTGATCCCGACCTTTTGCCTACAAGCTGGTCATATACCGTCCCCATTACAGATGTTGATTATCAGGGAAGTTTCATCACCGGTAAAACAGATACATCAATCACCATTGTCCCTGATTCAGGCGGAGTATATTATTATTATGTTACTGTTACTGACACTTTCGGCTGTACATACGACACAATAGTTGCTATAGATGTTTATCCCAAGCCAAAAGCTGATTTCGGGAATAGCTGTGCTATGGAAAATCAGACCATTGATTTTTCAGACCTGTCAACAATTAATTCGGGAAGCGTTGTTGCATGGCAATGGAATATGGGTGATGGCAACAACTCCAACATTAAAAATCCAAGTAATGTATATGCTGACGACGGTTTGTATAATGTCCAGCTGATAGTAACATCCGACCATGGCTGTATGGATACAATCATAAAAGCTATGGATGTTATCCCTATCCCACTTGCCGATATAAATACTGACAGTTCAACAATGTGTTTTTTTCAGACCGCTTATCTGGGGTTAGTAAATACCAACAGTAAATACACATATTACTGGCTGCCTGAAGGCCAGACAACATCTTCTGTGGAATTATCAGGTTTAGCACCCGGCACCCATATGTTTAAAGTAATAATTACAGGGTGCTCCGTTTCCGACAAGGATTCCGTTTATATAAATGTTGAACCGTGTGACCTTACAATACCAAATGTCATAACTCCTGACGGCAACGGACTGAATGATTATTTTAAAATAATAAACCTTGATAAGTATAATAACTCAAAGATCGTAATATTCAACCGCTGGGGTAAAAAAGTATATGAAAATAATAATTACCAGAGCAACTGGGACGGCGGAAAAGAAACTGACGGCGTGTACTACTATGTGCTGAAAACTACACAAGGCATAATAAAAGAATACAGCGGGACCATAACAGTCCTTACCAAATAACTATCAGGAATCCTTGGGTTTTACAAGAATTTTTATTGTTGACCGGCTTTTCTGTTCAAGAAGGATCTGTTTGCTGATCAGAACCCTGTCTATCGTCTGCTGGTCATAATGCCTTATGGTTATTAATTCCAGATTGTCATTGTACTTAACACGGTATTTTTCCCTCAGGGCATTTATCAGTTGTGTTATTTTTAACTTGTTATTGTCACAGCAAACCGAAAAATTAATTGCGGAATTCTGCATGAGGTGGATATTAACACCATACCTTGCAAAACATGAAAATATGGAGCTCAGATTTTCTTCGACAATAAAAGAAAAATCTTTCGGAGAAATAGAAATCAGGATCTGGTTTACTTTAAAAATAAATAAAGGGAGCAGGGAATCATATTTTGTTTCGTTGCATATAACACTTCCTTTTTCATCAGGAGCAAAAAAAGATTTCACTTTCAGTGGAATGTTTTTGTTTTCCAATGGCTTGATGGTCTTGGGATGTATGATTGTTGCACCATAATATGACAATTCTATAGTTTCTTTATAAGAGATACATTCAATTTTTTTTGTGTCGTCAAAATATTTCGGGTCGGCATTAAGCAAACCGGGCACGTCCTTCCATATCGTAACATCTTCCGCATTCAATGAATGAGCTATGATAGCGGCAGTATAATCTGAGCCTTCCCTGCCAAGAGAAACAGACTTCCCGTCAGACGTGCTACCAATAAACCCCTGTGTTATTGCTATTTTATCTGAAGCGTTTCTGAAATATGCATTAAATTCTGAATTTATCGAATCTGAAGTTTTCTGCCAGTTCACTCCCGCATCACGGTAATTGTTGTCAGTAAAAATAAGTGTCCTTGCATCAAACCATTGATTTTTTATACCTGTGCTGTTTAAATAATTACTTAATATCATTGACGATAGCAACTCACCTTTGCAGATGATCTGGTCGTATTCCAAATCATAGTTTTTATCAGGTTCTTTTTTCACATATTCCTTTAAATCACCGATGAGTTTATGAAACTCACTAAAAACAACATTTTTTTTATCAGCAAATAATCCATTTATTATTTCAAGATGCTGAGATTCCAGCCTGTCTATATGTTCATTTATAGCAGAAGATTTATTGTAATAAGCTTCAACAACCTGCTCAAGCAGATTTGTTGTCTTTCCCATCGCCGATATAACTACGACCAGTTTATCGTCAGGATATCTTTTAATTATTGAAGCTACATTTTTAACTGCATCTGCATTTTTCACAGAAGCACCGCCGAATTTGAATACTTTCATTGCTATATATAAATAAAAATGATTTTTTACATCAAATTTGATAATCTGAGCAAATTATCAAGTTCCTTATCTGACATGCTGTCCTTTTCAGATTTATCGTATATGGAAAGTAAAAATACTGTTTCAGCTAATATTTTAACACATGTAATTATACGACTGCCGCCTCTTTTACCTTTGCCTTTAGAAACAATGTTCATGCGTATTTTATAGCAATCTTTACCTAATGGTATTCCCTGTATGGGATTTTTCTCAAGGCTTTCTATCAGAAAAGCAATATCTTCCTTTAAAGAACGATACTTTTTATGAAGGTGTTTAACTTCTTTTTTAAAATTATCAGTAACAACAATATTATAATTCATTCAGAAAATCTTTAGCATTTTGTAATTTCTTTTTACCCTGTAAATGCTCTTCTACTTCTTCTAAAGCATTATTAATTCCTTCAACAAATTGTTTTTGGTTGTCATTAAGTGTTTTATTGTCGGAATGTTCAATTTTTAAACCAAGACTATTGATAAGTTCAATAAAAAAATTGAATTTATTATCCGGTATATTTAAAATAACCTGTTTCATAAATATTTAACATTTGTTAATTGGTTATACAAAAATATTATTTTTTTAGTATTAAAGCAACTGATATTGCATTTTTATCACCCTCCGCATATCAGGTGAAACACAATCACATCATCACCTTCCTTTACTATTGCTGAGTCATAGTTTTCCTTTTCCACAAGTTCACCGTTTATCCTTACAATAAGCAATTTAAAGTTATAGTTTTTTATCTTCAGCAACTCAGCAACTGTCAACGTTTCTGCAGCAATGACTTCTTTATTGTTATTAAGGATAATGTTCATATTAGTTTATATTTCGTTAATCGTTATATGTTATCAGTTATTTGTTGTTCAACATCCTTTTTTAGGAATAACGATTAACATATAACAATTAACGTATAACTTTTATTTCAAATTACAATAAAGGTAATAATATACATGTTTACACTAAAGTTAAATATTGAGTTGCGTTTGGTTTGGAGGAGTTTCTGTATATGTAGGCAATTTGTCTGGGGATTCTAAAGTATATTCTATATTATCCCCACTTGTCATTGCCCAAGATAATGGTTTTTTCTCAATAAATTCTTTAAATGTTTGTATTGTAATTGTTTTATTATCCCCTTTAAAATCTCCTTTTGTAAACCGAGAAGATTTCATGTTTTCCCAACAAATCCATTTATCTTCCTTATAATCCCATTTTGTTAGGTCTGTTAATATATTTATAAAATTGATTATTCTATCCTTAGCATTGGAATTAATATAACAATCCCCATTTGCAACCATTTCTATATTTGCAGATGTTCCATCTTTATTTGAAATTCGTAATCTATCACCTCTTTCTTTACTTACACTGATAGCATCTCGTTTACGAAAAAACCCATCCATTTCTTTCATTAAAGTAAATACACTATATTTTTCATTTTCAAAAATAGATTTAAGAGGATTCCAGTCCTCATTTATTCTTAAATAATTTAACCAATTTAAAACATTTTCTGGATAACTAAATAAAACATTAAACACTCCGTCTGTAAAAAATAAAGCAGGAATTGCAGATTCTGGTATTTTAATATCTCTATTTCTATATGATACTATACTTATTAGCATATGAATTGTAGCCAAAGGATATTTTAATCTAAAATTATTTTTCCCATCATATTTCCGTAAATTATTTGGTTGAATACAATTATTAAAGTTAGTCCATTCGGTAGGTATATGATTTTTATTAACCAAAAGCATATGATGTCCCATGCTACGAACTTCTTTTCTAAATATTTCCATATCTAAAAATATTGGATTATTATTTAGATACTCTTTATTTATAACTGAAATTTTACCATCATAGAACCCAACAATTTTCCATCCAAAAAATACTGACATAAATAAACCACAAAGAAAACCATCACTATCTGGACTTAAAATACAACAATGATTTTCTTCTAAAATCCAACTGTATTTATTACAAATAAATTCATAATCTATTTGTTCGTTTCTATCTTTTAATAAATCTTGAATAGCCATTAAACTAAATCTAAAACATATTCACAATGATTAATTTCTGTTCTCAATCTTTCTTTTGCTAAGTCGCAATATTCTGGAATAATATCAAATCCTATAAAATTTCTTTTCAATTTTTTTGCCATTACTAAGGTTGAACCACTACCTAAAAATGGGTCTAATACTATTCCATTTTCTGGACAAAAACATTGTATAAAATCATAAGGTATTTTATCAGGAAATACAGCAGGATGTTTCCTTTTTAAAGGATTTTTGTCCCCCGCCATTAAATAATCCCAAATTGTTCCTCTGCATTTTGTCATATTTATAGGTCTTGTTATTGTAGGATTTGTTTCGCCATTTGTTTTTCTTGCACCGCTACCAGTCATAACCTTACCCCCATGTTTAGATGGTACTTTTAAAGGTTCTTTATTAAAATAATTAGGTCTATCACCCTTTAAGAATATCGGCATATATTCATGGTCAACTCTAAATCTTTGTGTCCACCAAGCCCCTTCTGCACCATTTTTACGATAAATTACTGTTTCAAATAACTTAAAACCTATATTATCACACCAATCTACTATTGTTTTAAAAGATGTTAAAGATTTTCCAAAATTATGTGTTTGGTCTTGAATAACCATTGCTGCAATTCCTCCACTTTTTAATACCCTAAATATTTCTTTACCTGTTTTATGTAAATCAAATTCCAAATTTCCCTTATAGTCCCTTATTTTATCATATGGTGGAGATGTAACAATTAAATCTATTGTAGAATCAGGTATTGATTGCATTAATTTTACACAATCACCACAATAAACACTATTTAATTTATAACTACCAATATTTTCCATTTATATTTTGTATTAAAACAATTATTTTATTAAAAGATATTTTCAAAGATAATTATTGTTATTTTTAGTATTATGATATTTTTTTAAGAGATATTAACATATAAAAGCTAATAACCTATTCTTCTGGTGGTACATTTAACATACCTTTTAATTGTTTGTCAAAAGATGTTAATTTTTTAGTTTCTACTTTACCTTCAATAATATTGGGTAAATAGTTTAAAGCTATAGGGTCTCTCGGTTCAAAATAATTCTTAGCTCTATTATAAAGCCAATCATTCTCTATATATTCAATAAATAAAGGCAAAATATTATTTTTATATTGTCTTGCATCAACCTCTTTACCATCTGGTAATAGATGATGATAATACTTAAATTCATTTGTTTTATCTGGATAATTATTTGCAAGCCATTGAGGAAATGTTTTACCCACACTTACATCTGGTCTAATTTCTTTACCATCTGGTGCTTTATCTGGAATTAGATGTCCTGCTTGTTCTAATTTTCCATATACTCTTATAAAAAGTTCACTTATAATTGAAAAATATCCTCTTTCTACTCTTTGCCAATTATCATTAAATCGTCTTACAAAAACAGGAACAACACCATATTTACCCGTTTTTCTTATTGAAGGTATTACTTCATTAAATATCCATTTTTCAAACACCCACCAAACACACCCAACACA